>JBAZMN010000049.1:0-8208 GCA_041649735.1 Opitutaceae bacterium
GAGATCCCCGAGGTAGGCCGTGTGGAAATTGATGCCCATGCCGATCAGCACCCCCACCAGGCCGACGATGGCGACGGCGGGGATGAGCGCGCGGTCCGGCCGCGGCAGCACCAGTTCGAGCACGAGCAGCAACAGCGCAATGCCCCCCAGCATCAACTCCGGGTAGATCGCCATCCATTGGTTGGAATCGGCGGCGGCCCGGAGGGCGGACAGATTGACGGCGGCGATCATGACAGGGGGTTACTTGGCGGCGGCCTGGGTGGGCGCGGCTTCGGCCGGATACAGGGTTTGCAGCGTCTGGTTGAGCGGATCCGCGAGGAAACGCGGCCAGAAACCGATGAACAAAAGCGCGACCAGCAGGATGAGCGCGGGCAGGCGCTCCGACCCGCGCAGGTCGGCGGGAGGACGGCTCGCGGCGACCCGGGCGAATTCCGGCGTCGGCTCGCCGAAGAATACCCGCGCCACGGCGCGCAGGCCGTAAACCGCGGAGATGACGATGCCCGCCACCGCCGCCGCGGCGATGCCGGGCGAGAGTTTCCAGAGCGCGACGAAAATGGCGAGTTCGCCCCAAAAGTTGGCAAAGCCGGGCAGGCCGACGCTGGCGAGGGTACCCGCGGTGAAAAACGCCGCCAGCACGGGCGCCGGCCGGGCCAGCCCGCCCATCCCGGCCAGATCGAAGGTCTGCGTACGCTGATAGATGCTCGTCGACAGCAGGAACAGCAATGCGACCGACAGGCCGTGCCCGACCATGAGCAGCACCGCGCCCCCGGCGCCAAGCCCCGACAGGCAGGCGATTCCGAGGAAGGCGTAGCCCATGTGCATGACCGAGCTGTAACCGATCATCTGCTTGAGGTCGCGCTGGGCCATGGTGATGAAGCCGACCACCAGCACGTTGCCGAGCGCGAGCCAGACCAGGAGACCGGTCCAGGTGGTGTGAAGGCCGGGCAGCCATGGCAGGGGAATGGTGATCTCCGCGCCGCCGCCGGCGGGCAGCAGGGGCAGCGCGACCTGGATGAGGCCGTAAAGGCCGAATTTCTTGAGCACGCCGGCATGGAGCATGGCGGTCGGGCTGGGCGCGGCCCCGTAGCCGAGGGGCGCCCAGGTGTGGAACGGCCACAACGACACCAGAATGCCGAACCCGAACAGCAGCAGGCCGAAGATGTACTTCTGCCACACCTGCAGCATCGTTCCCTCCGCCAGCGCCGTCCGCAGGTTGATGAGGTCGAAGCTTTCCACGCCGCTTTTCTGGTAGATGGCGATGAGGCCCAGCAGCGACAGCATCGCCCCCACCGTCAGGTAAATCGTCATCTTCATCGCCGCGTAGCGGTTCTCGCTCTCGCTCCGGGCGCCCCAGACGCCGACCATGATGAACGTCGGGATGAGCGCGAGTTCGTGGAAGAAATAGAAAAAGAAGATGTCGAGGGAGGCAAAGGCGCCCAGCAGGCCGCCCTGCATGAGAAGGAGGAGCGCCAGGTAGATCTTCAACCGCTCGGCGCCGGACTGCAGGGCATAGAGACCGGCGGCGAGGCCGACCACGCCCGCCAGCACGAACAGCGGGAGCGAGATGCCGTTGAGGCCGAGCGTCAGATGGATCCCGATCTTTTCCAGCCCCAGGGCATGCAGGCTGTAGAAGGCAAAGCCCAAATGTCCGGCCGGAATGGCGCCCGGCGCCGGGAACTGGCTCCACAGCCACAGGGCGATGCCGGCCGGCACGACGAAGGCGGCGGCCGCCAGCTTCGTGGCCAACCGCTTCGGCAGGCCGAGCACGATGGCGAGCGCCGCGGCGAGCGGCGTGACGATGGCCAGCAGAACCAGATTGGAATTCAAGGCGTCCATGGTGAGGCGGCTAGAACCGGCCGGTGGCGAAGCCCCACAGGAGCACCACGCCGAGGAGGAACCAGTAAACGTAAACGTGCAGCTTGCCGGGATGCAGCGCGCGGGCGCCCAGGCCGAGGAGCCCGACCGCACTGGCGCCGCCGCGGATGAGCCAGCCGGCGAGGAAGATCTGCTCCAGCAGGTTCAGCAGCATGGCCACGCGCTGCTGGATCTTGGCGACGTAGTAGCCGTACAGGCGGTCGAACGACTCCTTCGCAAACATGAGGCCACTGAAGACCACCGGCACGCCGGCTTGCAGCCGGTCGACCGCCGCCGGCCGGTAGTAGGCCAGGGCAAAACTCGCGCCGACGAACATGGCGCCGGCGCCCACGGTGACCATCATCCAGTGGGCCGCGCCGTGCGGTTCCGGCACGAGCGCCAGCACGCCCCGGAATGCACCGCCGAGCAACTGGTCGTAGAAGAACCCATAGCCACCCAGGGCCGCGCCCACCGCGAGCACGATCAATGGGAGGACCATGACCGGGCCGTTCTCGTGCGCATGCGCCGCCGCTTCCGAGCGCGGCTCGCCAAAGAACGTAATCCGCCAGAGCCGCGTCATGTAGACCGCCGTCAGCACCGCGGTCAACACGAGCACCCAGAAGACCGCCTGATTGTTCTCCCGGGCGAGGAAGAGAATCGCGTCCTTGGAAAAGAAGCCGGCGAAGAATGGCAGGCCGATGATGGCGAACACACCGACAGTGAACGTGAGAAACGTCCACGGCATCTTCCTGGCCAGGCCGCCCAGCTTGAAGATGTCCTGCTCATGGTGGCAGGCGTGGATGATCGAGCCGGAGCCGAGGAAGAGCAGCGCCTTGAAAAAGGCATGCGTCGTCAGGTGGAACATCGCGGCGCCGACGCCAGTGAAAAGCACCACGTGCACAACCACCAGATCCTCCGGATGGCCGACCCGTGGCATGTCCAATGGTGTGATCACATCATGTGCTCCCAGTCCGAACGCCGCGATCATGTAGCCGAGCTGGGAGAGCGTCGAGTAGGCCAGCACCTTCTTGATGTCGCTCTGCACGACCGCACAGACCCCAGCGTAGAGCGCGGTGATGGTGCCGGTCCACATGATCACGGTGAGCGCATCCGGCACCATCAGTACCTGGATACGGCAGAGCATGTAGACGCCGGCGGCGACCATCGTGGCGGCATGGATGAGGGCGGAGACGGGTGTCGGACCCTCCATCGCGTCGGGCAACCAGACATGCAGCGGCATCTGCGCCGACTTGCCGACCGCGCCGCAGAAGAGCAGGAGGGGAATGGCACGGCTGAACACCAGCGTGCCGGTGCCGGCATGGGTTGCCAGTTCGGTCAGGTTGACGGTGCCGTTGAGCCAGTAGCAGGCGATGATGCCGAGCAGGAACCCGAAGTCGCCGACGCGGTTGACGATGAAGGCCTTCTTGGCCGCCTCGGACGCGGACGGGCGTTCGTACCAGTGGCCGATCAACAGGTAGGAGCTGAAGCCGACGAGCTCCCAGAAGACGAAAAGCATGAACAGATTGTCGGCCAGCACGATGCCGATCATCGAGAACATGAAGAACGACAGCCCGCCAAAGAAACGCGCCCGGGCCGCGTCGTCGCGCATGTAGCCGAGACTGAAGACGTGGATGAAAAAGCCGACGAAACTCACGACCAGGAGCATGAGCGCGGCGAGGTCGTCGAATTTGCAGCCGAACGCGACCGTGAAGCCGCCCAGCCGCAGCCATTCCACCGCGCCGGGGAAATTGCGCGACCCGCCGAAGATCAGGATCGACGAGACCACAACGATCCCGGCCGCCGCGGCCACGGAAAGTCCGGCCGCCAGCGCCCCCCGCCGCCGCAGGAAGAGCGCGATGACCGCCGCCGAAACCAGCGGCAGCAGCAGGAGCAGGGAGGCGAGTTGCGCGGGATCCATGGGCTTCAATAAGTAGCCGCACTCGTGAGAGTGCGGACAAACATAGCGCGCCAAACTCTCACGAGTTTGGCTACAAAATTTCGTCCGGTGCCCTTGGCTTGGCGGCGGTTCATCAGTTTTTCAGCGCGGTCAGCTCCTCCACCTGCACGGTGCGGCGGAGGCGGAACAGGGCGACGATGATGGCCAGGCCGACCGCGACCTCGGCGGCGGCGACCGTGATGATGAAGAACACGAAGACGTTGCCGTCCATCGTGCCGTTGAAACGCGAGAAGGCCACGGCCGCGAGCGTCGAGGCGTTGAGCATCAGCTCGAGGCACATGTAGATCACGAGGGTGTTGCGGCGCAGCAGCACGCCGAAGAACCCGATCGCGAACAACAGGGCGCTGATGAACAGATAGTGGTTGAGGCCCGCCTCCGCCGGCAGCTGGCCCGCGGCCAGAATGAGAGCAAAGGCGCTCATGGCGTCCCCTCCCCGGCATCGAACTTCCGGCTGAGCACGGTCACACCCAGCATGGCGACCAGGAGCAGGAAACCCGTCACCTGCATCGGCAGCAGGTAGGTGGTGAACAGCAGGTAGCCGAAGCTCTTCAGGCTGGCGCCGGCCGGCAGCGGGCCGGCCAGCAGCGCTGGATCGGGATTGGCGGGCGGCCCGTGGTGGGCGAGCGAAAGCACGCCGATGACCAGCAACGCGAGGGCGACCAGCCCGGAAGCAGCGGCCATCTTCCGGTAGGGCTTCCGCGGGTCGCCGCCCTGCACGTCAAACAGCATGATGATGAACAGGAACAACACCACGACCGCGCCCGCGTAGACCAGCACCTGCAACAGGGCGAGAAAGTAGGCTTCCAGCAGCACGAACAGGGCGGCCATCCCCACGAAACTCAGCAGCAGGCACATCGCCGCATTGACGGCGTTGCGGTTGACGACCACTCCCGCGGCGGCCAGCACCGTCAGAAACGCAAACAAATAGAAGACGAAATCGGCCATGGATCAGGATTCTCCGGTCATCGCGCGCCCGGCACCGCCGTAGCTCTTGGGCGGAGGAGGATGGCGATCCAGTCCCCCCGCCCGGGGAGACTGGATGGATGGCTTCGTCGCTCTGCTCTTTGCAAGAACATGATAAATTCAGGTGTGCGCAGGGCCGCTCCCGGCGGCGGCCTTCTTTTGGTCCCACTTGAAATGCCGGTCGGGCAGCGTGCCGCCGAGTTCATAGAGCTTCTCCTTGTTGTTGACGAGCTCGCCGCGCGTGTAGCCGGAAACCGAATAAACGTTCTGCAGCCAGATCGCCTCCTCGGGGCAGACCTCCTCGCACAGGCCGCAGTAGATGCAGCGCAGCATGTTGATCTCGAACTCCCGGGGGGTCTTCTCGACGTGCGCCGTGGGCGCGTCCGCCGGGATCTCGCCCGGCGTGATGCGGATGGCCTTGGGCGGGCAGACGAACTCGCAGAGCTGGCAGGAGACGCACTTCTCGCGGCCGTTGGGGTCGCGGACGAGGGTGGGCACGCCGCGGTAGCCCGGCGGGATCTCCGGCCGCTGCTCGGGATACTGGAGCGTCACCTTCCGCGCGAAGAAATGCCTCAGCGTGGTCTTCAGCCCGCCGAGGATCGACGGCAGGTAGGCGCGCTCGGCGAGGGTGAGGGGCTTGCGTTGGACCGGGATGACAGCCATGGCGTGGTCCTATCGGGCGGGCTGGAGCAGCGCGATCACCAGCGCATACCCGAGGAGGTTGAGCAGCGAGAGCGGGAGCAGGAGACGCCAGCCGATGCGCATCACCTGGTCGTAACGGAAGCGCGGCACGGTCCAGCGCACCCACATGAAGACAAAGATGAAGAGGAGGATCTTCACCAGAAAGATGACGATCGAGACGATGCCGAAAACCAGCGGATGCCCGGCAAAGCCGAGCTTGGCGGCCACCGTGGCGAGCGGCAGCCACGGCAGCGGATTCCAGCCGCCGAGGAAGAGCAGGATGAACACGCCCGAGCCGACAATCATGTGCGAGTATTCGGCCACGAAAAAGAGCGACCACTTGAAGGCGCCATACTCGGTGTGGAAGCCGCCGACCAGGTCAGCCTCCGATTCCGCCATGTCGAAGGGCAGGCGGTTGGTCTCGGCAAACAGCGCGACGAAGAAGATGAGCGCCGACACCGGCATGAGGAAGATGAACCACAGGCCGCCCCAGAAGCCCGGCTGGGCCTGGCAGGCGACCGCGCGCACCAGGCTGAGGGTGCCGGCCGTGTCCGGGGCGTTGATCCAGAGGAAGACCGGCAGCACCGAGATTGTCAGCGCCAGCTCGTAGGAGATGAGCTGGGCCGAGGCCCGCACGCCGCCGAGGAAGGGATATTTCGAGTTGGAGGCCCAGCCCGCCAGAATGATCGAGTAGACGCCGAGCGAGGCCACGGCGAAGACGGCGAGCAGGCCAATGTCGACGTTGGCCAGCATCAGCGGCACGAGCTGCCCGGCATCGTCGAGATACGCCCCAAAGGGCACGACCGTCACGGTGGTAAAGGCCGGGATGAGGGCGATGACCGGGGCAAGCGTGTAGTAAAACTTGTTCACGTGGCCGGGCAGCGGCTCCTCCTTGACCAGGAATTTCAGACCGTCGGCCAGCAGGTGGAACGCGCCGCGGCGCTGGAGGAACGGCCCGAGCCCGGGCACCCAGGCGAACCAGAACGGGATGGCGCGGTTGGGTCCGTGCCGGCCCTGAATCCAGGCCGACACCTTGCGCTCGGCCATCGAACACGCCCCCGCGATCGGAAAGATCACGACGATCACCGCCAGACCCTTGAGGAGGCCCAGCAGCACCGGATGCAGGTTGGCGAGGAATTCAGTCATGGCGCGACTGATAGGTAGGGCGCTCTGCTGGCCAGCAGAGCTGGGCGCGCCGCAACAGGTTCGCGGACGGCCCGGCGGTCCGTCCCTACCTCATGCATTTGCCCGACGTATTTCATGATATCGCAACCCTCGCCGCCGGTTTGTAATGCAGCGTTTCGCCCTCCGGGAAGGGCAGATTGGCGAACGCGGTGCCATCGAGCAACAGGCCGGTGGCGGGCAGATCCTGGTAGGTAACCGTGGCCAGCGGCTTGATCTGGGTCGCCAGCACCGCCCAGACTCCGTCGACGTCGGAGGCGAGGATCGGGCCGCCGGTGGCGGCGGCGACCAGATGCGCCAACGTCGCCAGGTCGTCGACCACGCCGCGCGGACCGGGCACGGCCGGGGCGAATTTCTGGATCCGAAACTGCTGGTTGATGAAGGTGCCGGCTTTTTCGAAGACTGTCAGCGTCGGAATGACCACCTGCGCGGCGGCACTGGTGGCGTTGGCATGCGTGCCGAGATAGACGACGGCGACGCGTTTGAGCTGCGCCTCGCTGAGGCCGGCGGCGACCAGATCCTCGCCGACGCTGAGCACGGTCTTGACCCGGCCGGCGTCGATCTGTGCGGCAAGCGGAGTCAGCCCGCCGACGCGTACGTCTGCTGGAGCGGCGACGCCCCCATCGCCGGAGGATGAACGCGACGAGGGCGTCGCGTCCCCAAGACCGGCCGGCACCCCGTCCAGATCTGGCAGCGCCGTGATCAGGCCGGTCAGGAGCGCGCCGCGGACATTCGGATTGCGGTCGGCGGAAATCAACAGCCCGTCGCCCTGCCCCACCCGCCCGACCAGCCAGGCCGGCGCCGCGAGCACATCGGCCAGCTTGCGAGTCAGAAACTGCTCCTCGACCGAGCTGCGCCCCGAGCCGACGATGGCCACACCGCCGGCCTTGAGCAGCTCGGCCGCCCGGGCCAGGGCCGCGGCGGTCGAGGCCTCGATGCCGCTGATGCCGGGCCGCGTCAGACGGTCTTTCGCGGCCACCTGTTTGTACAACAACCGGCCGCTGTCGGCCATCCACGTATCGTTGACCTCGTCGTTGCGCCGCGGTGTGATGCGGTAGATGATCCCCTCCCGGCTCCAGACCTCGGTGTTCGCACCAACGGAGGACTCGGGACAGATGCTGGGCGTGGTCTTGAGGAACCAGACGCGCATCTGAAACCGGAAGTCCGTGCTGGTAAGCGCGCCGACCGGGCAGATGTCGACGGTGTTGAGCGAATAGTTGTTCTCGAGTTTCCGACCCGGGTAGCAGGTGAGCGTGCTGTAGCTGCCGCGGTCGACAAAACCGAGGACATCGTCCCGGGCAATCTCCTTGCTGAAGCGGACGCAGCGCGAGCAGAGGATGCAGCGTTCGTCGTCGAGCATGACCCGCGGACCGAGCAGCGTGCGCTTGGGCTTGACGTTTTTCCGCTCGGTGAAGCGCGAGTAGCCGCGGCCGTAGCCGGTGGCTTGCTCCTGCAGCCTGCACTCCCCGGCCTGGTCGCAGATCGGGCAGTCGAGCGGATGGTTGATGAGCAGGAATTCCATCACCCCTTCGCGGCAATCCTTGACCAGCGGCGTCGTGGTGCGGATGTGC
>JBAZMN010000050.1:0-8191 GCA_041649735.1 Opitutaceae bacterium
GGTCGGAGTAGGCCGAAACGAAGAAGCGTCGCTGAGCCTTGTCACTGCCCACGATGCGCACGACCAAGCCAGGGAAGTAGCCATCCACGATCTTCTGGATGGCCCGGTACTCCTCGGAAAACCAGACCACCTGTGGCCGGCTCTGTTGATAGACGATCCCGAGGATGTTATGGGAGACGGGATGCCGGTACAGCCAACCGGTATAATCGTGATCCTTCTCCTGCAGCAGGATCTCCCCGAACTGCCCGGTCGCGGCATCCATTAATTGCAGCGCACGCGGCTGGCCGGGGGTGCGCGGGCCCCGCACCACCAGCTCACCGGATTTTTCACCGCACGAGACGATGCCCACCCGATCGAGATCCACAGGGCATTGCATCCAGCGGTCACTCGCAAAGCGATGGAGCGTCTGAAATCCGTCCTTGCTGGTAATGCCAAACGCCAGCTCGCCGGCCTTGTCCGACAAATAACCGACCACCATGCCACCCTCCGGGGCCGGATAGGTCTTCAGCACATGCCTCTGATTATTTTCCCCGATCTTCACCCAGGTTGAATAGTCCAGGTTCGCCCTCCCCAACCGGACCAGTCCGCCATTGTCCAGCAGGGCGTTGAGTTGCACGACCCCACCGTCGCGACCATGATCGAAGGCGTCCCCACGAATCCAGACCAGCGGCTTAAGCCGGCTCTTCTCGGGCACGCCCAGCACGTAAACCTGGTCAGCCTGCAGAACCGGATAGCATTGATCGAGCCGGTCGATATCGGCGACCAGAACGCCTTCCGCGTACATCTTTTCCAGGGTTAAGCTGAAGATCAACCGCTTGTCGTCGAGCCAGTTGAAACTGTAGATATCGCGATCAAACATTCCCGCCAGTCGTTCGAATTTGGCCTTCTCCAGGTCGTAGACCATCAATTCATAGCGATCGTCGCTGGCCGAAACCAAGGCGGCAAAATGGGTGCCAGCCTCGTTCAGCTCCGGATACAGAAACAACGACGGGCGGCAGAAATCCATCACCGGAATCGGCTCGTTGGCCGGCACCGGTTTAATCCGGTCCAGATCCAGCTTGTCCGCGGCGGCCAGTCCGCCGGCGGCGGTCAGGAAAAAGGGAAAGCAGAGACGGAACCTGCAACTAATCTGGATCATGGGATGGCGGATAACATTCCAGTGGCAACGGTAACGCTCCGGACTTCAAAAGCGGCACTGGCGGGGCTAGGTTTTTCGGGCTCCACCTTCCTGGGCGGTTTTGAGCGTGGCGAAAAAAGCAGGGCACCCTGAACGGCTGTCATGCCGATGATGAATATCCCGATAGGCATCTCGGTTGATTATAGGGCCACAGGGCTGGCCGGATGGGTTTGCTACTCACCATAATTCGAATCCATGCCACAAACGAGAAAAATTCTGCGTTGAGTAGTATTCCTTTCCTCTTCATCAGCCAGTGAAATACTCCGCGGTCAGCCCGGGCGACGGCTGGATTGGCTGCCTACTTGCCATTGGTCCGGCTCGGGCATACTTCTGGCCGATCGCAGGAGGCATCCCGAATGAGAATGCAAAAATCGGTGAACGGATTCCGGCTGCTCGTGGCGCTGGCCTTGAGCCTGGGAGCAGCGCTTTTCACCGCCGCGAAGGACCCGCCGGCGGGACCGGAGCAAGCCGGGGAAACTCCGAGCGCCGCTCCGGACTCGGCGATGGCCCAGGAGGCAAATGTCGTGCTGCAGGCCCAGAATGCCTTGCTCGCGAAGGCCAACATCGCCCTGCAGGCCAAAAACTGGGAGACCGTTGCAGCCACGCTGCAGCAACTGCTGGCGGAGTATCCCGCCGCCGATTGCTGGGAATTTCGCCAGAGTCTGGGCAATGCGCAGGCCCGTCTGGGGCGGTACGAAGACGCCCTTCAGTCTTATGAAAAGGGCCTGGAATTCGCCCGGGGGCATGCCACCGCCGGCGCGGACTCCGCCAAGGTCAAGGCCGGCATCGGCCAGATGCTGACCGCGGAAGGCAACGTTTACCTGAAGCTGCGCAAGCCGGACGAGGCGATCGCCCGATACACGGCCGCGGCCGACATCGATCCGAACCCGGCCACGGCGTATTTCAACCTTTGCGCCACGCTTTACAATGCCGGCAACATGGCCGGTGCCGCGACGGCGGCGGACAAGGCCATCGCCGCGGACCCCGGGAAGGCGGATGCCTACTTCATCAAGGGCTCGGCCCTGTATGCCGACGGCAGGATGGAAGGAAACAAATACATCGTGCCCCCAGCCTCGATCGCGGCCCTGAAAAAATATCTGGAGCTGGCGCCCACGGGTCCGCATGCGGATGACGTCAAAGCCATGCTGGATGCCGCGGGGCAAATGCCGTCCACCGCCGACAGCGCGGCCAGGAAATAGGGCGGAAAGCCCGGAGGCTCCGGGCCGGCACGGAGCTTGCGCAGGAACCACCCGCGTCGTTGGCACCACCGGCAACCGGCACCGGTTCGGCCCGGAATTTTCCCCCGCTTCCGCCCAGGCATCGCCGGCAGGCGGAAGGGAGGCTTCGCCACGACTCCGGCCGTTTTATTTGCTGTCCATCGGGCGGGCTTTGCTTCAGAGAGTGCCGCTTTGCGCATGCTGACACCGGTCGACGTCCAGATCATTGGCTCCGAGGTCGCCCTCCGCTGGAGTGACGGCCGGGAGACCTATTTTCCCGCCGGCCGGCTGCGCGCCGCCTCGCCGAGCGCGGAAACGCAGGGCGAGCGCGACATCCTCGGCCAGCAGCATGGCGGCCATGAGCGGCGCGATTTTCCCGGCGTGACCGTCACGGGCTGGGAGCGCGTCGGCAACTACGCCCTGCGCTTCGATTTCAGCGACGGGCACCGCACCGGTCTCTATGCCTACGAATACCTGTTGCAACTGGCCGATCAGACGTAGGAGCGGGCTTGCCCGCGGCGCCGGCATCGGATTGCCTGGCCTGTTTTTCGCCCATCTGTGCCGCCTCTTCACTTTCACCCCCACTTTCACTTCCATCCATGAGCACCACCACATTCCCCACCCGCACCACGATGCAGGAGATCGAGCTCGGCGCCACCCTGCAGCCGAAGTTCGGGCCTGACGGCCTCATCCCCTGCATCACGCAGGACATCGGCACCGGCCAGGTGCTGATGTTTGCGTTCATGAACGCGGAGTCGCTCGCCCATACGCTGAAGACGAGGAAGGCGACCTATTGGAGCCGCTCGCGGAACAAGCTCTGGGTCAAGGGCGAGGAGTCCGGCAACGTGCAGCTGGTGAAGGAGCTCTTCACGGACTGCGACCAGGACGTGCTGCTGATCAAGGTCGAACAGACCGGCGCGGCCAACGCCTCGTGCCACAACGGGTACAAGTCGTGTTTTTACCGCCGGCTGGCCAGCCTCGACGACGCCTCCTTCCGGCTGGAGTACACGGCCGAGCGGCTCTTCGACCCGGCCACGGTGTACAAGAAGAAATAGATTTCCACGCCGCGTGGAAATCTACCGGCCGGGCATGATGCCGCGCTCGCTGGCGGCGGCGAACGCCAGCACGTGACGGAATTCCTCGCTCGCCGCCTCCGGATGCTTCTGCAGCTTTTCGAGGGCCTGACCGCGGTTGAGCCCCTCGCGAAAGAGGAGGCGGTGGATCAGCTTGACGCGTTCGATCTGGGCCGGGGTGAAGCCGCCGCGCTCGAGCCCGACCTTGTTGATCGAACGGATGACCGCGGGGATACCGTCCGCGATGAGATAGGGGGGCACGTCCTGCACGACCTTGGCCATGGCGCCGAGCATGACATAGGCGCCGATGCGGCAGAACTGGTGCACGCCGGTGCCCCAGCCAATGTTCACATGATCCTCGACGACGACATGGCCGGCCAGCGCCGACTGGCTGCTCATGACGACCTGGTTGCCGACGATGCAATCGTGCGCGATGTGGCTGTAGGCGAGGATGACGTTGTCGTGGCCGAGCACGGTGAACTCGCCGTCCCGGGTGGCAAAATGCACGCTCACGTACTCGCGAAACACATTGCGGTCGCCGATGCGCAGGCCGGGGTTGCCGCCCTTGAATTTCAGGTCGTGCGTCTTCGTGCCGATGGCCGCGTAAGGGTACACCTCGCACTGCCGGCCGAGCACGGTGTTGCCCTCGACCGTCGCATGGTGGTGGATGACCGTGCCTTCGCCGATGACGGCCGCGCCGCCGACATAGGCGCAGGCGCCGACGGTGACATCGGCGCCCAATTGCACCGAGGGTTCAATGATCGCGCTGGGATGAATTTGGGAAGCCATGATACGGGACAAATGATCGTCACGCCGAGGGACGGCGGGAGGAGGAGGCGGCTTTCAGGAAGGCAGAACAGCGCTCAAGGGTCACCTACTCGAACAGTCCCTCTTCCACCACGGTGAACATCAGCTCGGCCGAGGAGACCACGAGGCCGTCGACGCTGCAGGTGACCTCGGCCGTGGCGATCTTGTTGCCGCGCGTCTTGGTGAGCTTGGCGTTGATGACCACCTGGTCGCCCGGACGCACGGCCTTGCGGAACTTCACCTTGTCGGCGCTCATGAGGAGGGCGACCTTGCCCTCGCTGGTGCCGCGCCGCAGCAGCAGGATGCCGGAGGCCTGCGCCATGGCCTCGATCTGGAGCACGCCGGGCATGACGGGGTTGCCCGGATAATGGCCGGCGAAATAGGGTTCGTTGATCGTGACGTTCTTGATCGCCACAAGCTCGTCCTCGCTCACGAATTCGACCACACGGTCGATCATGACAAACGGATAGCGGTGCGGCAGCGTGTCGAGGAGGCGGCGGATGTCGAGGGAGGTCTCGGTGGCGAGCACCCGTTTGGGACGCGCGGCGGGCTTCTTCTTCGCGCCGTTCTTGAGCTCCTCCATCCGGGCGTACAGCGCCTTGGTCAGCTCGGCGTTGATGGCGTGGCCCGGCCGCGTGGCGATGATGTGCGCCTTCAGCGGCGCGCCGAGCAGCATGATGTCGCCGATGATGTCGAGAATCTTGTGGCGGACAAACTCGTCCTTGAAGCGCAACGGATCCTTCGACATGATCTTGTCGCCCTTGATGACGATGGCGTTGTCGAGACTGCCGCCCTTGATCTTGCCCAGCTTGACCAGTTCCTCGATGTCCTCGTAGACGGTGAACGTGCGGGCGGCGGCCACCTGGGTGATGTAGGTGTCGGGATCGATGGTGAGCGAGAGGTGCTGCGTGTGGATGCCGCGGTCGTCGGCCGAGGTGCAGGAAATCTTCAGGGTGTCGGCCGGCAACGCGATGAGGGAGGAACTGCCGCGCGTCACGGAGACCGGCTGGTCGAGCACGAAAAACTGGCGTTCCGCGTCCTGTTCGACCGGTTCGGCCTCGAGGATGAGGTTCACGAACGGCTTGGCCGACCCGTCCAGGATGGGCGGTTCGCCCGCATTCATCTCCACCATCACGTTGTCGATGCCGCAGCCATGGAGGGCGCTGAGCACATGCTCGATGGTGGTGATTTTGGCGTGCCCGGACTGGATCGTCGTGGCCCGCACCAGATCGGTGACCTGGTCGACCCGCGGCCGGATCTCGGGCTGGCCGGCGATGTCCATACGCTTGAAGACGATGCCGTGGCCGGCGGGGGCGGGCTTCATCGTCAGCGTGACCGGTTCGCCCGTATGGAGCGCGTTGCCGCTGAGCGAGACCTCACGCAGGATGGTCCTTTGCTTCATGGGTTTGGCGCAGTGTCCGAAGGCGGGGCAAAAGGGCAAGCCCGGAGATGCTCTGGCGGCGGCCAAGGCGGACCGGCCCGCCGGGGAGTGTGAAATCATCGAGCGCCCGGCTTGACAGTGCCCGGCGCGACTTCTTACTCCCTCCCCTCTTCGCCATCGCAACCCTCTTCCGCAACCTCCCATGCCGTCTGCCAACGACCTTCGTAAAGGCCAGGTGATCAAGTTCAACAACGAGCCGCACCTCGTGATGGAAACCCAGCATCGCACGCCGGGCAACCTCCGCGCCTTTGTCCAGGCCAAGCTCCGCAACCTCAAGAACGGACGCTCGCTCGACCAGCGCTTCAACTCCACCGAATCCATGGATGTGCTCACCACCGACCGCCGCACGCTCGAGTTCAGCTACGCCGACCGGGAGAATTTCGCCTTCATCGACCCCAACAACTACGAGACCGTCGAACTGAGCGCCGCCATGATCGGCGACGCGAAGAATTACCTCGTGGCCAACGGCAAGGTCGAGGTGCTCTTCGTCGACGACCACCCGGTCACCGTTGACCTTCCTTCCGCAGTCGCCCTCAAGGTCACGGACGCCCCCGAGGGCATCCGGGGCGATACCGCCAGCAACGTCCAGAAGACCGTGACCTGTGAAACCGGCCTGGTGGTCTCGGTGCCGCTGTTCATCAAAAACGGCGACATCATCCGCGTCAGCACCGCTGACGGCAGCTATCTTGGCCGCGCCTGATCCGGTGCCGGCAGGATGCCGGTGCGGAGTGCGCTGACGGCACTCACGAAGCGGGGGCGGACTTGATCCAGCGCTCGAGGCAGGCCCGGAGTTCGTCCTGTTTCACCGGTTTCGAGAGAAAGTCATTCATTCCGGCCTCGGTGCACTCCGCCCGATCATCCGCCATGGCGTTGGCTGTCACCGCGATGATCGGCAGCGACCGCCCCTCCAGCCGGCGGCGGATGCGGCGCGTGGTTTCCACTCCGTCGATGCCGGGCATGCGCAGGTCCATCAGCACGGCGTCCCAAGGCTCCCGCGCCGCCCGATCCTCGGCTTCACGGCCGTTGTCCACCAGGGACGCTTCCAGTCCCAGGCGTTCCAGCATCATCCCGATCACCCGTTGATTCACCCGATCGTCCTCGACCACGAGCACGCGTCCGCGCAGCCGCGGCGAGGGCCCGGGTGCCGCCGGCTGCTGCCAGGGTTGCAAGCTCGCGGTTCCCAGCGGCAGCCGCAGCTCGAAGGCGAATTCCGAGCCCTGCCCCACCGTGCTGCGGACCCGGATTTCGCCCCCCATATGCCGCACCAGATGCTGGGAAATGGCCAGGCCGAGGCCGGACCCGCCATAACGGCGCGTGGTCGAGCTGTCGCCCTGGCTGAATTTCACAAACAGCTTCGCCTGCGTGGCCGCATCCATCCCGCACCCGGTGTCGCGCACGTGAAAACGCAGCGCGGCCGACCGGGCGTCGCGCGACACGACCTCCACGCCCAGGTCGACCGAACCCTGCGCCGTGAATTTGATCGCGTTGCCCAGCAGGTTGGCCAGCACCTGCTTCAGGCGCAGGGGATCGCCCTTCACCGTTGACGGCAGGGCCGGATCCAGGTGGGCGCGACAGGCCAGGTGCTTTCCCCTCGCCTGCGGCGCCAGCGACTCAACCACCTCGTCCGCCACCTGTCCGGGCGAAAAATCGATGGTCTCAAATTCGAGGCGGCCGCTTTCAATCCTCGACAGATCGAGAATATCATTGAGCAGGCGCAGCAGCGTGCGGGCCGATGTCGCCGCGATCTCCGCCTGCTCCTGTTGCTCCGGTCCCAGCGGCGACTCCTGCAACAGCTGGAGCATGCCGATGACCCCGTTGAGCGGCGTGCGGATCTCGTGGCTCATGGTCGCGAGAAATTCGCTCTTGGCCTGATTGGCGGTCTCGGCCCGCTGCTTGGCCAGGCTGAGGCTGGCGACCAGTTCCTCGTTCTCGAAGATCGTCTGGTACAGCTTGCGCAGAGCGCCATGATGCAGCCAGGCGGTGTTGACCAGAAACAGCGCGTACGTGACCGTGATGAGCACCAGCGTCCAGCTGCCCGCTTCCGGGTACAGCAGGAAACGTCCGACCGGCGGCGTCAGGGTGGTGAAAATATAAACCAGGTAGTACGGGCGCACCGGGGCAAGCGAGCGGGCGGCCCCGGCGTTCATGCCGCCGATGATAAACACGATCAGACAGCGCGGCAGCAATGCGCCGGTGCCGAGAAAGAACCAGCCTCCCAGCCCCCAGATGCAGCCCGCCATGATCACGCCCAGGCCGAACGCGATGCGCCAGGGCGCCAGCTCGGCATCTTCCCGCCGGCGGGCGGCAAAGATCAGGTTCAGCGCGAGCCGGGCCAGCGAGACAACGCCGATGGCCGCGAGCCAGACCAGAAGCGTCGTCCATGGGAAATAAGTCCACAAACCGGCCGCCAGCACGGCCGCCAGCACGAAGTTGGAGAACAGCCCGAAGCCGGCCGAGCGGTAGAGCAGGCGGGTCA
>JBAZMN010000051.1:0-8165 GCA_041649735.1 Opitutaceae bacterium
AACATGCCGCGGCCGCCGAGCACGAACGACGGGCGCAGGAGCACGGGGAAACCGACCTCGTGGGCAAAACGGATGGCCTCCTCCTCGGTCAGCGCGGTGCGGTTGGCGGGCTGCCGGAGTTTGAGCTGGTTGAGGATGGCGGCAAAAAGCTTGCGGTCCTCGGCGGTCTCGATGCTTTCCGGCGAGGTGCCGATGATGTTCACGCCGTTCTGCTTGAGCGCGGTGGCGAGGTTCAGCGGGGTCTGGCCGCCAAACTGCACGATCACGCCCTCGCATTGCTCCTGTTGGTAGATCTCCAGCACGTCCTCGAGCGTGAGCGGCTCGAAATAGAGGCGGTCGCTGGTGTCGTAGTCGGTCGAGACGGTCTCGGGGTTGGAGTTGACCATCACGGTCTCGAAGCCGATCTCGCGCAGGGCGAAGGAGGCGTGGACGCAGCAGTAGTCGAATTCGATGCCCTGGCCGATGCGGTTGGGACCGCCGCCGAGGATCATGATCTTGCGGCGGGCGGAGGGCATGACCTCGTTCTCCTCGCCGTAGGACGAGTAGTAATAGGGCGTGAAGGCCTCGAACTCGGCCGCGCAGGTGTCGACCAGCCGGTAGGTGGTGTGGACGCCGGCCTGCCGGCGGTGGGCGCGCACGGAGCCGAAGTCGGTCCCGAGCAGATGGGCCAGCTGCACATCGGAAAAGCCGGCCTCCTTGGCCCGGCGCAGCCGGCCGGCGTCGAGGGTCGCCAGCGTGCATTTTTTCAGCTCCTCCTCCATCTCGTGGAGCTCGCGCAGCTGGTGCAGGAACCAGGGGTCGATCTTCGTGAGCTCGAAAAGCTGATCGACCGTGTAGCCGGCCTTGAAGGCGTGGCGGATGAAGAAGATGCGCTCGGCGTTGGGCGTGCCGAGCTTCTGCTTGATGACCTTGTCCTCGGGCCGCTCGTCGCCGCCGTACTTGCCGCCGCCGCCGAAGCCGCGCGCACCGATTTCGAGCGAGCGCAGCGCCTTCTGGATCGACTCTTTGAACGTGCGGCCGATCGCCATCGCCTCGCCGACGGATTTCATCGACGAGGTGAGCGTCGGGTCGGCGTCGGGGAACTTCTCGAAGGTGAAGCGCGGCACCTTGGTGACGATGTAGTCGATCGTCGGCTCGAAGCTCGCCGGGGTCAGGCGCGTGATGTCGTTCTTGAGCTCGTCCAGCGCGTAGCCGATGGCGAGCTTGGCGGCGATCTTCGCGATCGGGAAGCCGGTGGCCTTCGACGCGAGCGCCGAGGAGCGCGAGACGCGCGGATTCATCTCGATCACGACCATCCGCCCGGTCTGCGGGTGGACGGCAAACTGGATGTTGGAGCCGCCGGTCTCGACGCCGATCTCGCGGATGACGGCGAACGAGGCGTCGCGCATGACCTGGTATTCCTTGTCGGTCAGGGTGAGCGCCGGCGCCACGGTGATCGAATCGCCGGTGTGCACGCCCATCGGGTCGACGTTCTCGATCGAGCAGATGACGACGCACTGGTCCTTGTGGTCGCGCATGACCTCCATCTCGAACTCCTTCCAGCCGAGCAGGCATTCCTCGACCAGCACCTCGTGCACCGGGGAGATCTCGATCCCGTTGCCCACGATCCGGTCGAATTCCTCGCGATTGTAGGCGATGCCGCCGCCCTGGCCGCCGAGCGTGAAGGAGGGGCGGATGATGAGCGGGAAACTGCCGATGTAGTCGGAAGCCTGGCGCGCCTCCTCGAGCGAGTGGACCGTCATCGACTTCGGCAGGTCGAGGCCGATGCGGATCATCGACTGCTTGAAGGCCTCGCGATCCTCGCCCTTGCGGATGGCCTCGGGCTTCGCGCCGATCATTTCGACGCCGTATTTCTGGAGAATGCCGGCCTTGTGCAGCTCCATCGAAAGGTTGAGGGCGGTCTGGCCGCCGAGCGTGGGCAGCAGCGCGGAGGGGCGCTCCGCCTCGATGATTTTCTCGAGAAATTCCAGGGTGAGCGGCTCGATGTAGGTCACGTCGGCGAATTCCGGATCGGTCATGATGGTGGCCGGGTTGGAATTCACCAGGATCACCCGGTAACCCTCCTCCTTGAGCGCCTTGCAGGCCTGCGTGCCGGAATAGTCGAATTCGCACGCCTGGCCGATGACAATGGGTCCGGCGCCGATGATGAGGATGGAGTCAAGGTCGGTGCGTTTGGGCATGGACGTGAGCGCCCGCGAGGGTTGGGGGCGCGGCGCGGCAGCGCAAGCGGGAAAGGACCCGCACGGGGTGCCACCCGCGTTCAGCCCAGCTTGGCCACGTCCACGCCGAGCACCTTGGCCGCCCGGGCCTTGCTGCCCTGGCAGGCATGAAGCACCATGTCGGTGTACTGCTTTTGCTGGCCGGCGAGATATTCCTCGAGGCTGGGCCAGTGCTTCAGTTCGCGCAGGCGCATCGGCAGCTGCTGCGAGGTGACGACACGCGCCTCCGTGGTCGAAACGATCTTCGAAACCACCTGTTCGAGCTCGGCCAGGTTGCCCGGCCAGTGGTAGGCGCGGAAGACGGCCATCGCATCCTCCGTAAACTCGACCAGATTGGGGTCGAACAGGGGGTTGGCGGCCCGGCCGGTGAAATACTTGACGAGGACCGGCAGGTCCTCGATCCGCTCGCGCAAGGGCGGCAGGGTGACCGGCAGCGAGGCGACCCGATAGAAGAGCTCGTCGTTGAAATGCCCCTCGTCGGTGAGTTTTTCGAGGTCCTCATTGGCCGTGCAAATCAGGCGGAACCCGTGGCTGGTGTTGCGGAGCACGCTCACCAGCTCCTTCTGGAGCGGCAGGGGCAGGCACTGGAGATGCTCGAGCAGGAGCGTGCTGCCCCTGGCCTGCTGCACCCAGGTGCCGCCGGCGCCGTTCTGCCCGAGCAGGCCCTCGCGGATGTTCTGCTCGGAACTGAGCGCGCAGTCGATGCGCACCAGCGGCCTCTCAGAGGCATCGCCGTTCGCGTGCAGGATGTCGGCCATGGTGCCCTTGCCGGTTCCGCTCTCCCCGATGAGCAGCACCGGGGTGCGCACGGTGCACAGTTTCTTGATCTGCTGGCCGAGCTTCCGGGCCTGGGCACTCCGGCCGATGAGCCGGGTTTCGATATCGCTGGCCTTCACCGTCGGCAGCGCCGACTGGGCGGCGCGCTCGGCGTTCATCTGGCGGAACTCCATGCCGCGCTTGAGGGTGGCGATGAGTTCGTCGACCTTGAAAGGCTTCTGCAGGTAGTCGAACGCCCCGAATTTGAGCGCCTGGATCGCGCTGTCGGTGCTGGCGTAGGCCGTCATGATGATGACCACGCAGTTGGGATCGTAGAGTTTCAGCTGTTTGAGCAGCGTGATGCCATCCATCGGCTTCATGTCGATGTCGGCCAGCACGAGATCGAACTTCTCGGCCTTGTAGCGCGTCAGCGCCTTTTCGCCGTCAGTCGTAAACGCCGTGGCAAATCCGGTCGGTTGAATGACCGCATCGAGCATCTCGTGGATCGAGAGCAGGTCGTCGACAATGAGCACAGCCGGCATGGCAAAAAAGTATCAGCTGCCAGCGAACACCGCGGGGGCGGCGTGCGCAAGGTTAACCTCACCGTGACACGGGGTTCGCCGTCTGCTTACAAACATCTTACAAATGGCCGCGCCCGGCCACCGTCCGCTCCAGGCTGCGGGAAGGACGGTGCTATTGCAGACCACCGGCCACGGCTCCGAGTTGGAAGATCGGCAGGAACATGGCCATGACGATGCCGCCGACCACCACGCCGAGAAACACGATGAGCAGCGGTTCGATGAGCGAGGTGAGCGAGGCGACCGTGGCGTCGCACTCGACGTCGTAGAAGTCGGCGATCTTGTTCATCATGCCGTCGACATTGCCGGTGGTTTCGCCCGCCTTCACCATGTGTTTCATCATGGGCGGGAAAAAGGGATTCACCGCCAGCACCTCCGAAACCTGTCCGCCCTGGCTCACGTGCTTGGCAATCTCCGTGCAGGCATCCTCGATCTGCACCTTGCCGCTGGCCCCCGCGACGATTTCGAGGGTGCGCAGGATGGGCACACCCGAACGGATGAGGGTGGCATAGGTGCGGCAGAAACGGGAAAGCGCGATTTTGTGGATGAGGTTGCCGAAAATGGGGGCCTTCACGAGCATGTTGTCCTTGAAGCGCCGGCCCCGGGGCGTGCGGGCAAACTGCACCCAGATTTTGTAAACCCCGTACAGCACCACGGCGATGTGCACGATGCTCGGCTTGAGGAAGAAGCCGCCCAGGCTGGAGAAATTGGGCTTCAGGAAATTCGACAGATCAATGAGCATCTGGGTCGGCTTGGGCAGCTTGGCCCCGAAATCGGCGAACATGGCCGCGAAGACCGGGATCACAAAGATGAGCAGCACGTTCACCAGGACGACGGCCAGACTGATGACCGCGATCGGGTAGGTCATGGCGGACTTGACCTTCTTGGTGAGTTTCACCGTCGACTCGAAGTAAGCCGCCACCTTGCCCAGGATCTCCGCGAGTGCGCCGGAGGCCTCGCCGGCCTCGACCATCGAGATGAAAAGGGCGTTGAAGGCCCGGGGAAATTTCTTCACCGAGGCGGAAAACGAATTGCCCGACGAGATGTCGGTGCGCACATCGCGGATGATGATCCGGAAGACGGGATCCTCCGTCTGGTCCTGCAGCGCCTCCAGGCACTGCACCAGCGGCAGGCCGGCGGTCAGGAGCGATGAGATCTGCTGGGTGAAAATGGCCAGCTCGCCGAGAGGCAGTTTGTAATTCTTCGCCCTTTTCTCGAGGGATTTCTGTTTGGCCAGGCCTTGGGCGGCGCGCAAATCAGCTTTTTTCTGCTGGGGCTGCGCCTGCCGCGAAGATGACGGTGATCCGGATCCGGAAGAGGCGCTCGTGATAAAAGCCATAATGTGAGTTATTAAAGCGGGTGTTAACCCGCCCGCGCAACTCCATATTTCGACCGGATCCGACGGCAGAAACTGGTCGGTGAAGGCCGCGCCCGCGGGCAAACCCGGTAGTGCTCACGGTCCCGTCTGGCGGCCAAACGAAGGCTTGACCGGAAGACGGCCCGGTGGACGCTCAGGCCCTGCCCGCGGCTGTAGTTTAACGGTAAAACCTCTGCCTTCCAAGCAGGTGTTCGGGGTTCAATTCCCCGCAGCCGCACCAGCCTTCGCCCTGCGGGCTTCGGCTGGCAGGCCAGCACCCAGCTTACCCGGCCCCCGCGCGGGCGAGACTCTCGTCGCGGCGAAGGCGGACATTCCCCGCCGGCGGGGACATGGCCTTCCGCGTCTGCGACCTCTCTGACGCCCCAAACCCGGATCCGCGTGCCGCCGGCCCCGGCTATTGTGTTGACACCTCCCCTGCCTCAGCAGCGAACATCAGTTTTTGAACCACCCTTATGATCCGGATCCTGCTTACCACCACGTCCTTTCAGGACACGCCCGGAGAGCATCATCAGCTTTTGACCGGAACCGGCTGGGAAATCGTCCGGGCCCGGGGTCCGCTGAGCGAGGCGCAGATCCTCCCGCTGGTCGGTGACATCGACGCCTTCATCTGCGGCGACGACGCGATCACCCGCCAGGTGCTGGAGAAGGCCCGCCCGCGTCTGAAGGTCATCAGCAAATACGGCATCGGCGTCGACAAGATTGACGTGGCATCCGCCACCGCGTTCGGCATCCCCGTGCTTTTCACTCCCGGCGTCAACCACACGACGGTCGCCGAGCATACTTTCCTCCTCCTGCTCGCCCTGGAAAAGAACTTCGTCCCCGCCGTCGACGCCACGCGCAAGGGCGAGTGGAAGCGCAAGACCGGCCACGAGTTGCTCGACAAGACCATCGGCATCGTCGGCCTCGGCCGCATCGGCAAGGAGGTCGCCATCCGCGCCCGCGCCTTCGGGATGCATCCGGTCGGTTTCGACGTGTACTGGGACGAAAAATTTGCCGCCCAGCACGGCGTGCGGCGCGCCGCCTCGCTCGACGAGCTGTTCGGTGCGGCCGACTATATCACGCTCCATACGAACCTCACGCCCGAGACACGCGGGCTGGTCAATGCCCGGAGCATCGCCCGGATGAAGCCGGGCGTGATCATCCTGAACTGCGCCCGCGGCGAAATTATCCATACCCCCGACCTGGTGGCGGCGCTGCAGTCGGGCCGCGTGGCCGGCTACGGCACCGATGTGCTCGACCAGGAACCTCCGCCCGCCGATCATCCGCTCCTCCGGCTGCCCAACTGCATCATCACCCCGCACGTCGGCTCGCGCACCTACGAGAGCGTCGTCCGGCAGGCCACCACGGCCGTGCGCAACCTCATCCTCGCGCTGAACGGCGAAAAACCCATCGCGCAGATCAACCCCGAAGTGCCGGTGAGAAAAATCGTCTGATCTCATTCCGTGGTAGGGCGCGACCGCTGGGCGCGCCGCTTTTTTCGGACGGCCCAGCGGTCCGTCCCTACCCAAGAAAGCTTACAGCCTTCCTCCCATGCCTGAAACGTTCCACGTCGTCCCGGAGAAACTTCACACCACCCTGGTTGAAGCCGCCTACCGCCATCGCGGGTTCACCGTCGAGGAGTCGGCGGCGGCGGCCCGTTTCTGCGCCGAGGCCACGCGCCACGGCATCCGCACGCACAACGCCATCAAGGCCCTGCACCTCGACCACCTGTTCGGCAGCGGTTCCCAGGGCTGCGTGCCCGGAGCGAAAATCGAAGTGCGGCCCGGCCGTTACCCGGCCGCGCAAGTTTGGAACGCCAACCGCAAGCTCGGCCAGGCCACCGGCTATGCCGCCATGGACACGGCGATGAAGCTGGCCGACCAGTACGGCATCGGCATGGTTTCCGTGGACAACGCCTTCCACTACCTCTGGGGCGGCGGTTACGTGATGGAGGCGGCCCGGAAGGGCTACATCGCCTACACCAACTGCACGGCCGCGCTCGCCGAGGTCGTCCCCTTCGGCGGCAAGTTCCCCACCCTGGGCACCAACCCGCACTCATGGGGGTTTCCGACCACCGCCGCCATCGGCTATCCGATCGTCATCGACTGGGCCACCAGCGTCGTCGCCATGGGCCGGGTGCAGCAACTGGCCCGCGAAGGCAAACCCCTCCCGCCGCAGGCCGCGGTCGACGAAAACGGCCAGCCCACCACCGACCCGGCCAGGGTGCGCTCCCTCCTGCCCTTCGGGGCGCACAAGGGCTACGGCCTCTCGCTGATCAACGAGCTGGTGGCCGGGTTCATCGGCGGCTCGCTGCCCACCCTGCGCAGCCGCTGGGACCGCGAGCCCGCGGAGAAACACGCCTGCTGCTTCTTTTTCCAGGTCTGGCATCCCGACGCCATGAACGCCGGCGCGTTCGCGCTCAAGCGCGATCAGGCCGCAAATGTCAAAGCGGTCATCCGCGACGTCCTCGGCCACGGCAACGAGTCCTGCCTGCTCCCCGGGCAGGTTGAAGCCGAGGCGGCCGCCCGCAGCGCCCGCAACGGCGGCCTGCTTTTTTCCGAGGCCGAGATCGCGGCCTTCAACGAGATCGCCGCCGGGTGCGGCCAGCCCCGCTGGAGCCTCCGCGACTTCAAGATCGCCGTCTAGGCCCCGGCCGGATCATGCTCCCGGCACGTTGCCTCTTCCTTTTCCGCCATGCCACTGAAAATCAAACCCGCCTCCGAGTGCAAATTTGACGAGGTCTCCCTCAGTGAAATCATGCTCCGCCTCGATCCCGGCGAGGGCCGCATCCGCACCGCCCGTGAATTCAAGGTCTGGGAGGGCGGCGGCGAATACAACGTCGCCCGCGGCCTGCGGAAGTGCTTCGGGCTGCGCACCGCCGTCTGCACCGCGTTTGTTGACAACGAGGTGGGCCGCCTGCTCGAGGACTTCATCCTGCAGGGCGGCGTCGCCACCGACTTCATCCGCTGGCGCCCCGACGACGGCATCGGCCGCTCCAGCCGCAACGGCCTCAACTTCACCGAGCGCGGCTTCGGCATCCGCGGCGCCGTCGGCATCCCGGACCGCGGCCACACCGCCGCCAGCCAGTTGCGGCCCGGCGACTTCGACTGGGAGCACATTTTCGGCAAACTCGGCGTGCGCTGGTTCCACACCGGCGGCATCTTCGCCGCCCTTTCCGAAACGACCTCCGCGCTCACCATTGAGGCCGTCCAGGCCGCCCGCCGCCACGGCACCATCGTCAGCTACGACCTCAAC
>JBAZMN010000052.1:0-8138 GCA_041649735.1 Opitutaceae bacterium
TGGCGTTTGTCTGCATCGCCGCGGCCTTCAATGCGACGTTGAATGTCTTCGACCGCTTCACCGAGCCGGCATTGTCACCGATCTGGCTCAACCTCGCCATGATCTTCACCCTGGGCGGGGCCGGGCTGCACTGGGCCAAGACGCCACTGGGGGCGATTCACTGGCTGTGTGCCGGTGTGCTGCTGGGCGGATTTTTGCAGATGGCGGTGCCGGCCGGGGTCCTGATCAGGGAGGGCTGGCAGCCGCGCTTCGACCTGACCCTCTCGCCGCGCGTGCGGGAGATCGCCGCCTTGATGGCGCCGGGCTTTCTCGGCACGGCGATCTACCAGGTGAACATCTACGTCTCCAATCTGCTGGCCTACCAGATCAACGACTCCGCGGCCACGCTGCTCTTCTACGCCAACCGGGTCATGGAACTGCCGATCGGCGTGTTCGCGATCGCGGTCTCGACCGTGGTCTATCCGCTGATCGCGCGCCACGCCGTCGCGGGCCGGTTCGAGGAAATGGCCGAGGACTACCGCAAGGGCGTGCGGCTGATCCTGCTGATCAACGTGCCCGCGGCGGCCGGGCTGGCGCTGCTGAGCCGGCCGATCGTCCGGCTGCTCTTCCAGCACGGGCAGTTCACGGCGGCCGACGCGCACGCCATGGCCGTGCTGCTCGGGCTGTTTGTGATCGGCATGCCATTCTTCTCGGTCGTCAACCTGACCGTGCGCGCCTTCTACTCGATCAAGGACACTGCCACACCGGTGAAGGTGGCGCTGATCGATTTTCTGGTGAATCTGGTGCTGAGCCTCGTGCTCATGCAGTGGCTCGGCGCGGCCGGGCTCGTGCTGGCCAGCACCACCGCCATCGTCGCGCAGACGCTGCTTTTGAAACGGGCGCTGACCCGCCGGCTGCCCGCCATGCGTTTCGCGCCGCTCGGGCGCAGCTTCGCCAAGATCCTCGCAGCCACGGCCGGCATGAGCATTGCGGTCGAAGCCGGATGGTGGGCGGTGTCCAGCGCGGTGGCGGGCCGCGCCGCGGATCTGGTGGCCGTGTTGGTGCTGATCCCGCTGGCCGGCGTGGTCTACGGCGTCCTGCTGTGGATCCTGAAGATCGAGGGCCGGGAGGAATTGCAGGCGCTGGTGCGGTCCAGGTTCGGCGGGAAGACCAACCCCGCGGCCTGACCGGGGCGGCGGCGGGGTGGTAGTGGGCCGTTTGTCTGGTCATCGCGAGGCCCGCCGAGCGGGCCGCCTGTCATCCGTAGCCCGAGCGAAGGATGATGGCGATCCAGCCCCGCCGCCGCGACGGGATCTAGAAGCTATCCCAAAACCTGAAACAGGTATGAATCACCAGGCATTGGTCGGGGCGCTCTGCTGGCCAGCAGAGTCGCGCCCTTCGAGAGGGACGCAGCAAGCCTGCGCCCCTACGATTCGTTCGCCGGTTTTGGGATAGCTTCTCGTTCGATTGCTTCCGCCTTCGCCGAGGCTTTGGCAGGCCGGCCGGCGCCCATCAAACACGGAGCGCAGGCTAACTACGCCCATTCCCGTGGTTCCCGGAGTTGCAGATGGCGCCACGGTGGGGTAATTTCGGGTCGGCATTCAGCACACCACCTCCCAGCCCATAGGTCAGGCCATGATCACGATCACCGTCACCGAGACTGATTTCTTCCTGCCGGAGGATGGGACTGCCGCCCAGCAGCGGTTTCTGGCCCTGCTGGCCAATCCCGCCGAGGCCTGGATCGGCGCTTATGGTTTTACGCTGCAGCCCATGTTCGACGAGCTGGCGAAGGCCGACGCCCGCGGCGTGCCGATCCATGTGTTGCTCGATCACAGCCAGGAGGTTGGACGGACCGAGGCGCCGAAGGTGCAGGCCCTCGTCAAGTCGCTCAAGCACGGCGACGTCACCATCACGACCGCGGGCATCAACAGCAAGGCGCCGAGCCAGATCTGGCACTGGAAGGGAATGGTCGCGAAGCGCGCGGGCGGCTTCGATTGCTGGGAGGGGAGCACCAATTTTTCCCAGAGCGCCTGGCTGCAGGGGAACTCTGCCCGCGTGTTTTCCTCCACGCCCTGGGCCCAAACCTTCATCACGCAGTTCGAGGCGCACAAGACGTGGGCGCGGCAGAACGAGCCGCAATACCAGGTCGGCTGACCCGCGCGCTCACGGCCATGAACTCCGATCCCACCGTCCGCCACAATCCCGCGGCCAGCCGCTACGAGATCGAGGTGGAGGGCCATCTCGCCGTGGCCGAGTATGTGCTGGAGGGTGACCGCATCGTCTTCACGCATACGTTCGTGCCGCCGGAACTGCGCGGCCGCGGCCTCGCCGAAAAACTGGTGCGCCCGGCGTTGGAGGAGGCGCAACGGCAGGGCCGGCGGGTGGTGCCGCAATGCTCCTACGTCGCGGCGTTCATCCGGCGGCATCCGGAGTTCCAGCCGCTGGTCGAGGCCGGGTAGGGACGGACCTTCCGGCCGTCTCATTCCATGTGTGCCGCAGTCGTCCCGAAACGCTTGCAACATCCGGAGGGCGGCGGAGTAAGGATACTCCGCCCTACCATCTTGGGTTCACGGTAGCGCTGCTCGACAATATCGCCACCGAATGTTGTCGGGCGGAATCACCCGACCCCGCCTGCCTTGCTTCAGTCCGATCCAGCCGCCGGTTCGTCCGGCGTCCGCCGGCGAAGTCCGCGAATGATCAGGATGGCGCCGGCCAGCAGGAGGAAGAGCGAGTAGAAGGTGCCGCGGCTGAGGCCGAGGATGGGCGACACGCCTTCGTCCGGCTCTCGGAAAACCTCGCCGACGATGCGCATGATCGCATAGCCGATCAGGAATTCGCCGCTGAGGCGTCCGGGCGTCCGGACCGCGTCGCTTTTCCAGAAGCGCCATTGCAGGTAGGCGAGCAGGAGCGCGCCCTCGAGCGCGGCCTCGTAAAGCTGCGAGGGATGCCGCGGCGGAATGAGCGCCACCGGCGTGCCGGGCGGCGCGCTTTTGGGAAAGATGACGGCCCAGGACACCACGCTGATTTTGCCCCAGAGTTCGCCGTTGATGAAATTGGCGATCCGGCCGAACAACAGCCCCGCGGGCACCGTGGTCGCCAGCACATCGCCGAGGTGCAGGAAGGGCAGTCGATGACGCCGCGCAAACCACCCCAGGGCCACCGTCGCGCCGATCAGACCGCCATGGTAGGCCATGCCGCCCTCCCATACCCGCAGGATGGCGAGCGGCTGGTGGGCCAGCAGGTCGAAATCATAGAGCACGAAGTAGCCCAGCCGTCCGCCGATCAGCACGCCCAGCACCAGGGCGAAGATGCAATCGGCCACCTGTCCGGCCGGCAGCGCCGAGCGGCCGGCCCGGTGGTAGCGCATCAGCATCCAGCCCGCCGCCAGGAATCCCAGCACGTAGGCCAGTCCGTACCAGCGGAGGCCGAAGTTTTCCCCAAAACGGATGATGAACGGGCTGAGATCGTGGACCCAGAAGGCGAGGAGCGGGGGCATGGCGAGTTCGTCAGATGAGATTTTGACCCACGGATGGCGCAGATGACACCGACGGGAAAAAGGGAAGAAGCCGGATCTCAGCAATCACTTGTGGCCAGGAGCGTGTTCGTTTGCTTGCTCTGATCCGCGCCCATCCGTGGTGAAATATTTGCCTCACGTTTTTGGCGGCCAGGGGACGGCGCCGGGATCGCCGGGGCGCCGCCGGCCCTGTTTCTGCAATTTGGCGCGGGCCAGTTCGCGCATGTCGACCGCCACGTCGTCCTTCTCGAAAATCTCGCGGCCGAGAATGTGCTCGATCACGTCCTCCATGGTCACGACGCCGGCGGTGGAGCCGAACTCGTCCACGGTGACGAGCAGTTGCTGGTGCGTCTTGAGGAACAGCTGCAGTGCGTTGCCGGCTGTCGCGGTCTCGGGGATGAAGCTGATCTCCTGCATGAGGTTGCCGACGGTCTCGAGATCCTGGTCGTTGGCCTTCGCCTTGAGCAGGTCGCGGCGGCGCACGAGGCCGACGATATCGTCGAGATTTTTCTGGGAGACGGGGATGCGGGCGAAGGGGATGTTCGGGAACTCGCCGAAGACCTCGCCCACGGTCGCGCTCTTTCGGAGCGTGGTGACCACGGTGCGCGGGGTCATGATCTCGCTCACCCGCACGTCGTCGAGCGAGAGGGCATTGGCGATGATGCTCGACTCGCTGGGGGTCAGTGTGCCCTCCTGGGCGCCTTTTTCGGCGAGCAGGATGATCTCGCGGTCGGAGAAATGCGTCACCGGCTTGTGCCGCACCACCACCCGCACCGCCAGCCGGCAGAACCAGATGATGGGAAACAGCAGCCGCTGCACCCAGCAGATCGGATAGACCACCAGCGGCTGCAGGGACACGCGCCGGACCACCCCGAGATTCTTCGGGATCACCTCGGCGACCACGAGCAGGGTCAGCGTGAGGGCGGCGGAGAACACGCCGATGGCGGTGTCGCCGAACCGGTGCGCGGCCAGCACGCCGATGATCATCGAGCCGAGCGTGTTGACGATGGTGTTGAGGGCGAGGACAGTCGAGATGGTCTCGTCGATGTCGCGCTTCAGCTTTTCCAGCATCCGGCCCCGGTTCGGGCGCCCGCGCTTGAGGGCCTCGATCTCGGCGACGGTGGTGCTGAGGATGACGGCTTCCGCCAGCGAGCAGGCGAACGACACGCCGAGGGTGCAGGTGATGGCGAAGACCAGCCAGAACATGAGGCGTACACTTTAGCGGCGCGGCCGCATTTTCGAACCAATTTTGACCGGCGACGGGCAAAACTTCCTTGCGCATCCCCCGGGGCGGCCGGTTAGCGTCACGGGATGAGCCACCTCAAGCGCACGCCGCTCCGCGACTTTCATGCCGCCCACGGGGGGCGCATGGTCGATTTCGCCGGCTGGGAGATGCCGGTGCAGTACCGCAGCATCCTCGAGGAGCACCGGGCGGTGCGCCGCGCCGCGGGGCTCTTCGACGTCAGCCACATGGGCGAGGCGGATGTGCGCGGACCCGAGGCGGGCCGTTTCCTCAATCACCTGGTCACGAACGACGTGGGCCGGCTTTTCCCCGGCCGGGTGCTCTACTCGCCGATGTGCTATCCGACGGGCGGGGTGGTGGACGACCTGCTGGTCTACATGCGCGGACCCGGGGACTATTTTCTCTGCATCAATGCCGGCAACATCGACAAGGATCTCGCCTGGCTGCAGGAGCAGGCGTCGGCCTTCAAGGTCACCGTGACCGATCGCTCCGCGGACTACGCCTTGTTGGCGGTGCAGGGACCGCAGGCGGCGCGGATTGTCCAGTCGCTCGCGGCGGTGCAGCTCGATCCCGTCAAATACTACCATTTCGTCGAGGGGACAGTGGCGGGTGTGCCCTGCCTGATCAGCCGCACGGGTTACACCGGCGAAGATGGCTTCGAACTCTACCATGCCGCCGGCGATGCCCTGCGTCTGGCCGAGGCGCTGCTGGCCGCGGGCGCGCCGCACGGGCTGGAACTTGCCGGCCTCGGCGCGCGGGACAGTCTGCGCCTCGAGGCGGGCTATCCGCTCTACGGTCACGAGATCACCGCGGAGGTGTCGCCCATCGCCGCCGGCCTGGGCTGGACGGTCAAGTTCGACAAGGAGGTCGATTTCATCGGCCGCGCCGCACTGGCCGCGGAAAAGGCCGCCGGGCCCGCAAGAAAAATCATCTTTTTCAAGACCGGCGACCGCCGCATCGTGCGGCCGGGCACGCCCGTGCTGGATCCGGCCGGTGGGGCCGTGGGGCAGGTGGTGTCGGGCACGCTGTCACCCATCCTGAACGAGGCGATCGGCTCGGCCCTGGTCATGACCGCCAGCCTGTCCTCCGACCCGTCCGCCAAAGCTTCAGCGACGGCGGAAACCCTGGCGAAGGCTGGAGCGCTGGCGGTCGACATCCGCGGCACCAGGATCGCCTTGCAGCCCGTCAAGCCGCCGTTTGTTTCCCTAAAGCAAAACTGACCACGAATGACACGGATGATCACTGATGGGTTTTTGCTGTCGGTCAGCCCGCATCTGTGCTTATCCGTGTAATCGGTGGTTAATTCTTCCCCTCTTCATGAGCAACATTCCCTCCGACCGAAAATACGCCAAGTCCCACGAATGGTTGAAGCTGGAGAGCGACGGCACCGCGACCGCCGGCATCACCGACTACGCCCAGAGCAGCCTCGGCGACATCACCTTCGTCCAGCTGCCCAAGGTGGGCGCCGCGTTCAAGGCCGGCGGAACCTTTGGCGTCGTTGAATCCGTGAAGGCGGCCTCCGATCTCTACGCGCCGGTCGCGGGGACGGTGCTGGCGGTCAACACCGCGCTGGAGGGCGCGCCCGAGACGGTCAATCAGTCGCCGTTCGACCGGGGCTGGATGATCAAGCTCAAGCTCGCCGATCCGGCCGCCGCCGGCGCGCTGCTCTCGGCCGCCGACTATGCGAAGCTGACCACCGGCTGACCCAGCGGCTCCATCTGGCCCCAAGGGTCACCTCATGGACCGCAAAAAATATCTCACCAATCCCTCACCCCCGTTTTGAATTTAAAGGCGAATCCACGTACGTTTCCCTTTCGCCAGGGCCTACAGGCATCATGAAACCCTATCGAACATTCATCGTTGCCGTGGCTGGCGCGGGGCTGGTGGTGGCGTTGCATGCCGCGTCGCAGGAGGGAAAGATCCGATATATCAACGAGCAGGCTCCCTCGGTCGAACCCATCGTCTACGGCGGTCAAAGCTACAACGACCTGATTCCCGGCACGCTCGACATTGCCGAGCGGGCGGAACTCGCCATCAACGGCCTGACCGGCGCGGCCGACCCGGCCTGCGACTACGAAATCTACTTTCAAGCCAAGCTGCTGCACAATCCGCCGGTGATGTTTCATGACTGGAACGACTGGTGTGCGCCAAAGTTCTGGGAAGCCCTGCCCTTGTTGCGCAGCGTCACCGGCAGCAATCTGAACGGTAACGTTGATTCCGTCTGGACGCAGGCCATGCTCAAGATGATCGGTCCCGACGGCTTGGTCTACCTCCCGATGGAGGGACGGCCTTGGGCCAAGGTCAATGTCGCCTATGGACCGACGGTCTGGCGTGCTGACGGCACGACCACGACCATCGACGATCCCGCGGTCACGCAGGTCACCCACCCCATTGTGATCGGCACGATTATGCGCGTCATGGTTGTCCATTACCTGCAGACCGGCGACCCCATCTGGGAAAAGGCCATTGAGCGCATGGTCGATCGTTCGCTCCAGCTTCTGACGGACAAGGGCGATTACGGTTATTTCGCCCCAGGCTTTTTCGAACCCAACGCCAAGGTCAGCTCCAGCGTTCCCCCGTGGCTCGCCTTGGGCGGCCTGTGTAATATGGCCTGGTCGATCCAGGGCCCGGCGAATTTCTACCGCGCCACCGGCTACGGGCCGGCGAAGAAACTCGCCCTGAAGCTGGTCAACTTCACTCGTTTCCACTGCCAAAGCTTTGACGCCGAAGGGCGGTTTATCGGCCGGGAACTCAATTTCGGCGAGTTGGAGAATGGCGGCGAGCACTTCCACGGCCATACGTTAACCCTGTTGAGCATGCTCGACTATGCGGAGGCGGCCGGTGACAAGGACCTCGCCGCCTTTGTCGAAAAAAGCTTTGTCTGGGCGCGCACCCAGGGTTCTGCCACCGTCGGCTTTTTCCCCGAATGGCTCCGCGCCAATTACCCGAGGTCCGAGACCTGCGAGGTGGCCGAGATGATCGCCCTGGCCCTGAAACTCTCGCGCAGTGGCGTGGGGGACCATTGGGACGACGCCGATCGCTGGATCCGCAATCAGCTAGCCGAGAGCCAGCTGACCCGGGTGGATTGGATTGAAGCGAACACGGCCCGGCTGCCGCGCCAGCCCTTCACCCTCAAGGAAATCCTCTTCGAGCCCACCAAGTGGAAAGGCAGATGGACGATGCCGGGAGCCGTTTGCGAAGATCGCGTGGGTGAGCGGGTCTTGGGCTGCTTTGCCGGCTGGGCCAGCGCCAATGATTGGGCCGGCGGGGACGGTAGCCTCAAATGGAGTGATGGCAGCATGCAGCAATGCTGCACCGGCAACGCCTCGCGCGCGCTCTTTTATATCTATGAGAACATCCTGGACGAACGGGACGGACAATTGCGGCTCAACCTCCTGCTCA
>JBAZMN010000053.1:0-8086 GCA_041649735.1 Opitutaceae bacterium
GGGGGCTTCCAGCCGGGGCTGGCCCTCGGGCATCTGCACGGCCTTGGCCAGCCGGGCCCACTGGCAGAGGTAGCGCGCGCCGTCGAAGTTGGCCATGCGCGTGGTGTGCGTGCTGTAGGCGGTGCGCTCCTCGTCGCGGACGACCAGATAGCCATGCTCCTGGTCGAGGTAGGTCTGGTAGAAGAAATAGAAGAGCCGGCGGAGAATGTCGAAATAGCGCGGCTTGAGGTCGTCGGCGATCCAGCCGTCGCGCAGTCCCTGCAGCAGGATGCTGATGCAGTGCATCTGGCCGTAGGCCCCCGCGGCGCGGCCGTAGGCCCAGCCCAGGCCGTCGGACCGCACCAGGTCGGGCAGCATCCGGATGTATTTCTCGGCGTAGGTGCGCAGGGTCGGGATCTTGCGCTCCCGCACGCCGGGGTTCGAGTGGAGCTGCAGGGCCGAGCGGATGAACACGAAGCTCATCACGCCGTAGAGATTGAAGTTGCCGCCGAATCCCTTGGCCGCGTCGTCGAAGAAACCGCTCGAGCTGGTCAGGTTGATGCGCTCCACCATCCGTTCGATGAGGCGGCTGGTCTCGTCCTTTTTGGAAAGGCCGAAGCTGAAGCGGCAGACGGCCTTGGCGATGTTGAAGGCCTGCCAGTGGTTGTCGTAGTCGCTGCGGTGGAGCAGCATCTTGTCGAGCCGCTGCCGGGTCTCGTCGACCAGCCGTTCCCACACGGGATTGCGCTCCTTGGAGGGGCCGAAACACAACAGGCCGAGGGCGGCATAGGCCAGGCCGTTTTCCGTGGGCGGTTCGGTGAAGACCTGGGCGGTGACGCAGCGCGCCACCAGGTCGATGATGTCGTGCCCCTTCAGCGCGGACTCGCCGGTGGCGCGGTAAAATTCTCCAAGCGCAAACGCGACGTGACCGGGTTCGTCAGGGCGGGGATGCTCGCCAGAAACGGGGGTGACGGTGCCGTCGGGATTGATTGAGTCGAGATTCTGGCCCAGCAGGGAGCGGGCCATGTCGAGACATTGCTCGGAGAAACTACTATGCATGCAGACGAATTTGACGTGACTGGCGGAGGTCCCCCGGCGCAACCATGCGCAAAGGGAAGGGGTTAGTATTTTCGGGTTTCCGCAGGCGGCGCAAGCGGGAAATTGGCCTGCGACCGCGACGGAGCGCGGGTCCGGCCTTTTCCGCCGGCTCCCCGGCTATTGTGGCTTGGGGGGAACCGGCCGGAGCAACCGCTCCACCGCCGTGGTCACCGCGGTCACATGAGCCTGAATCCGCTGCGGCAGGGGCCGGGCGGAGGGCGTTTCCAGGGTATAATTCAGACGGGTGTGATGGGCGCGCAGGTAGATGGCCTCGGGCCAGAGTTCGCGCCCGGCCGGATCGCCGTCGGGCCGGATGATCCCGCCGGCGGCGGGGCGGCCGTCAATGACCGGCGCGCGGTCGATGGGGCAGATTTTCGCCACGGCCGCGACGGTTGCCTCCGCCAGGCTGGGGCGCCGGTCCGGGTTGAGCTCGTAGAGGTAGAAGCCCGGCGACTCCCAGTCCTCATGCAGGCAGAGCGCGAGCGCGAACGGCGGCTGGCGTTTCAGCCAGGCGACATGGGCCCGGATTTCGGCGCTGAGTAGCGAGCGGTAATCGCGGTTGAGGTCCCGGCCTTCCTCATTTTCCCGCGTGCCCCGGATCATGCCGGCGGGATTCAGGAGGGGGCAGAGGTACCAGCTGCCCCGCGCATCGAAAAACTGCTCCTGTAACAGGTGCAGCAGGGCCCGGGGTGGGGCCGGCTCGTCGCCATGGATGCCGGCGGAGAGATAGAAGCGCGGCCGGCGGCCGGGCGCGCGCTTGGTCAGCGCCAGCAGCGGGACTCCGGAGATTTCGCCGAACGTCTCAATCTGAAAGCCGGCCGCCCGGCCGGCGGCGATGAGCCGGGCGGCCAGCGCCGCGACGGCGGCCGGAGAGGATTCTTTGACAGCGTGGACGGGATTCACTGGATTGCATGCTTCCGGGTTCGCCAATCCGGCGAACAACTCTCACCCTATCGTTCCCGCCCTCATGTCGCAAGTTCGCGTCCGTTTCGCTCCCAGCCCCACCGGCTTCTTCCATATCGGCAGCGCCCGCACGGCCCTGTTCAACTGGCTCTATGCCCGCCACACCGGCGGCGTTTTCGTCCTGCGCATCGAGGACACCGACCAGGAACGCAGCACCGAGCAGTTTCTCGACGTCATTTACGACAGCCTGACCTGGCTCGGCCTTGCCTGGGACGAAGGACCGAAGGTCGGCGGCGGTTTCGGCCCCTACCGCCAGAGCGAGCGCACGGCCCTCTATCGGGAGTATCTGGAAAAATTGCGGACGAACGGCCGCACCTACGAGCAGGACGGGGCGGTCTATTTCAGGATCTCCGGCGAACCGCAGGTGATTGACGACCTCATCCGGGGCCGCGTCGAACGCACCGAGGAGAAGGATTTCGTCATCGTCCGCTCCGACGGCAATCCGGTCTTCCATTTCGTGAACGTCGTCGACGACATCACTATGCAGATCACGCACGTGATCCGCGGCGAGGACCATTTGTCCAACACCAGCAAGCACACCGAGCTCTTCCAGGCCTTCGGCGCGCCGCGGCCGGCCTATGCGCACATCCCGCTCATCCTGAAGCAAAACGGCCCCGGCAAGATGTCGAAGCGCGATCAGGGTGCGCTCGTCGAGGAATACCGGCGCCGCGGCCTCCTGCCGGAGGCGCTGGTCAATTTCCTCTGCCTGCTCGGCTGGAATCCGGGCGACAACCGCGAGAAACTGCCGCTGGCGGAAATCATCCGGCTCTTCGACCTGCCGGGCGTCAACCAGAGCAACGCGCGCTTCGACGAGAAGAAGCTCGCGCACATGAACATGGCCTACCTGCTCGAGCAGCCGGCCGATCGGTTCGTGGCGCTGGCCCACGATTATTGCCAGCGGCAGCAGGTCGCAGCCGCTCTGGCGGCCGAGCCGAGTTATTTTCGTGAGGTCATGTTGCTCAGCCAGCCGAAGATCAAGGCGGTCGAGGAGCTGCCGGCGTATACGGCGTATTTTTTTGCCGAGGATTTTCCGGTTGATCCAAAAGTCCGGGATAAAGTCATGGCCAAGGGTGATCCGAAGACCCGGTTGCGCGAACTCGCCGCGGCACTGGCGACTGCGGACTTCTCGTCCGACACCATTCTCGAGGAGGCAATCAAGGCGACGGCGGCGAAGAGCGGACTCGGCTTCGGCGACTATCAGGCCGTGGCGCGGCTGGCGGTTTCGGGGACCAATGTGGGACCGGGGATCACCGGCATGTTCCGCGTCCTTGGCCGTGAGCGCGTGCTCCGACGCATCGAGCGGTTCCTCGCGGCGTAGCCGCACTCAGGTAATCGTAGGAGCGAGCTTGCTCGCGATCTGTCCTCCGAAGCCCTGGTGGAGGGTGGTAGGCAGAAAATCGCCTGCAAGCAGGCTCCTACCACGCCTTGGCAAGTGATGAAGAAACTGTGAGTGGAGCAGAATCCGGCTTAGAGTTTATTTCACAACCGTCATTGCGAGGAAGCCCGGAACCGGGCTGACGAAGCAATCCATCTCGCTGGATCGCCACGCCCGGCTACGCCGGTCTCGCGATGACCGGGCAGGTTTTGAAATGAACTCCTAGAGCCGCGTCTGGATCGCCTGCAGCAGCGCGGGATAGTCCTTGACCGCGGGGAACTGCGGAAACTGTCCCACCACGGTTTCGGGCGCGCGAAAGAGGATGCCATGGTCCGCCTGGGCCAGCATCGTCGTGTCGTTGAAGGAGTCGCCCGCGGCGACCACCCGGTAGTGAATCGACTGCAACGCCTCCACGGAGCGGCGCTTTTGGTCGGGGAGCCGCAGCTGGTAGCCGGTGATGCGGTCGTGGTCCACGATCAGCCGGTTGCAGAACAGCGTGGGCCAGCCAAGCTGGCGCAGCAGCGGCTGCGCAAACTGCTCGAACGTGTCGGAGACGATGATCACCTGCACCTGCGCCCGCAGCGTGTTGAGGAACTCGACCGCGCCCGGCAGCGGCGAAAGCGAGCCGATGATGCCCTGAATCCGCGAAAGCGTGATGCCGTGCCGGTCGAGGATCTCGATGCGGCCGCGCATGAGCCGGCCGTAATCCGGCTCGTCGCGCGTGGTGCGCCGCAGTCCGGCGATGCCGGTGTGCTCGGCGACCGCGATCCAGATCTCCGGCGTGAGGACGCCTTCCATGTCGAGGGTGACGATGCTTTGCTGCACGATCGCGGAGTGGATTGAAAGTTGGCGACGCTGGCAAGCCGCGAGCGCCTTGAGTGGTGGGTTATTTGTCATTGCGAGGCGCTCCGTGTTTAGCGGACGCTGACGCAATCCAGTCCGCCTTCGCTCTTGCGAGCTTCGGCGCGACTGCTGTTGCCGGACGGACCGAGCCGGAGCCTTGGCGAAGGCTGGTTGGACCCCGCCGCGGCGGGGCTGGATCGCCACGGCCCGCTCGGCGGGCCTCGCGATGACAAGGCATACCGGCCAACTACCCCGCTATGCCGGAAGGGTACCCGGATGTTTTACCGCCGATCGACCCATTGCGGAAAATCTCAGAGATACTTTGCCAACAACGGCGCGAGCTGCCGGCGGGTCTGCGCGGGCCACAGTTTCCGGTCGGTCATGATGGCGTGGGCCAGCGCGTGATGGCAGGGCCAGTCCGGCTCGGCGGGCAGCCGCGGGATGACATCGGCGATGATCCGCTGGGCGGTCGCGGCGTTGCGGTGCAGATATTCGAGCACCATCTCGGTCGTCACGTGGGCCCCGTCATCCTTCCAGCTGTCGTAATCCGTGATCATGGCCACGGTGGCATACGCGATCTCCGCCTCGCGGGCGCATTTGGCCTCGCCCAGGTTGGTCATGCCGATGACATCATAGCCGAGGCGGTGGTTGGCCAGCGATTCAGCCCGCGTGCTGAAGGCTGGCCCCTCCATGCACACGTAGGTGCCGTGACCGTGCACCCGCGCCCGCACCGCCCGGGCGCTGCGGAGCAGCAACTGCCGCAGCTCCGCGCAGACCGGGTCGGCAAAAGCCACATGGGCCACGATGCCGCGGCCGAAAAAAGTGTGCGCCGCCGACTGCTTCGTGCGGTCGAGAAACTGGTCGATCAGCACCACGTCACCGGGGCGGTAGCGCGCCTGCAGCGAGCCGACGGCGCTGACGCTGATGATCCAGGCGGCGCCGAGTTTCTTCATCGCCCAGAGATTGGCCCGGTGGTTCAGCTCGCTCGGCAGCAGCCGGTGGCCGCGGCCGTGGCGCGGCAGGAACACGACGTCGCGTCCGGCCAGGGTGCCGGTCAGGAGGGCATCCGAGGGCGCGCCGAACGGCGTCGGCACGCGCACCCATTTCCGGTGGGCAAATCCCTCGAGCTGGTAGAGGCCGGTGCCTCCGATGATGCCGATGCGATGGTGTTGCATATCCGTGTCCGGGCTTGCCCGGTCGTTCGCGGTTATTTTTGTCCCGGCGGTTTCGCCCAGGTGTCCTTGAGGGGGATGGTGCGGTTGAAGACGAGCCGGCCGGGCCGGGAGTCTCCGGTGTCGACGGCAAAGTATCCGATGCGCTCGAACTGGTAGCTTTGGTCGGGCCGGGCGTCCTGCAGCGCTGGCTCCAGCCTGGCGGCCACGACCTCGAGCGAATGCGGGTTGAGGTACTGTTTGAAGTCGCCCGGACCCGCGCCGGGCTCGGGCACGGTGAAGAGCCGGTCGTACAGGCGCACCTCGGCGTCGACCGCGCGCGCGGCGCTCACCCAGTGGATCGTGCCCTTGATCTTCCGGCCGGCGGTGGGGCCGCCGGTGCGGGAATCGAGGTCGGCGGTGCAGCGCAGCTCGGCGATGCTGCCCGCCGCATCCTTGACCACCTCCTCGCACTTGATGATGCAGGCGTACTTCAGGCGCACCTCGCCGCCGGGCCGCAGGCGGAAATACTTCGGCGGCGGCGATTCCATGAAATCGTCGGCCTCGATGAAGAGCTCGCGCGTGAGCGGCAGCCGGCGGGTGCCGGCCGGGGGATCCTCGGGATTGTTGACGGCCTCGACCTCGATGACCTCGTCGGGGCGCAGGTTGGTCAGCACGACCTTGACCGGGCGCAGCACGGCGAGACGGCGCAGCGCGGTCCGGTTCAGCTCCTCCCGGATGGCGTGCTCGAAGACCGCGAGATCCGTGGTCGAAATGTATTTCGTCACTCCCACGCCGATGGCAAAGCGGCGCACCGCGCTCGCGGGCACGCCCCGGCGGCGGATGCCGCTGAGGGTGGGCAGGCGCGGGTCGTCCCAGCCGCGGACCACGCCTGCATTCACCAGCTCGATCAGCCGGCGCTTGGACACGATCATGTAGGTGGGGATCAGTTTCGCGAATTCGTACTGGTGCGGGAGCGGGCGCGGCAGGTCGAGGCTTTCCAGGATCCAGTCGTAGAGCGGCCGGTGGACCTCGAATTCCAGGGTGCAGATGCTGTGGGTGATGCCCTCGATATAGTCGCTCAGGCAGTGGGCAAAGTCGTACATCGGGTAGATGCACCAGGCGTTGCCGGTCTGATGGTGCTCCCCGTGGCGGATGCGGTAGAGCACCGGATCGCGCAGCCAGAGGTTGGGCGAGGCCATGTCGATGCGGGCCCGGAGGGTGCGGGCGCCGTCGGGAAACTCGCCGGCCTGCATGCGCTGGAAGAGGTCGAGGTTCTCCGCGACCGGCCGGTCGCGGTAGGGGCTGTCGGTGCCGGGCCGGTCGGGCGCGCCGCGATACTGCTCGATCTCCTCCGGGCTGAGGTCGCAAACGTAAGCCTTGCCCCGCTGGATGAGCGTCACCGCGTAGGCATAGAGCTGGGCGAAATAGTCGCTGGCGAAGAACGGCTCCAGGTCGGGCGCCTCCGCCGCCGGGGCCAGCACGGCGGGCAGGTGGAAGTCGGGCTTGCCGTTTACGGTGCCGGCCTCGGGCGCCTTGCCCTTCGGCTTGAAGCCCAGGCAGTGGTCGGCCCAGCCGGCGATGAGCCAGCGCACGTCGGCGATGATGGCTTCGACGTACTCGACCTCCTCCTTGGCCGGATTGGTGTCATCGAAGCGGAGGTTGCACTGGCCGCCGTTCTCGCGGGCGATCCCGAAGTTGAGGCAGATCGACTTGGCGTGGCCGATGTGCAGATAGCCATTCGGCTCCGGCGGGAAGCGCGTGATGATCCGCGGATAGCGCTTTTCCGCGATGTGCTGCGCGACGACATCGCGGATGAAATCGCTGGGTGCCGGCGTGCCGGTGGGATGAATCTCAACCGTCATAAACCGGTGAATTTGCCGGAATCGCCGCTGCGAGGCAACGATGCAATTGACCACACTGCGGGCACGGCAGGAAAACGTTGCCGCTGCGGCCGGCGTTGCGTCAGGCTGGGGAGGATGCGACTGATCCCGATGCTCTGCCTCTGGCTGGCCCTCGCGACCGCTGTCGTCGCGGCGGCCGGGGAGACTGGATTCTGGGGACAGCTTACCCCCGAGGAGCGCCGGGCGGCTGGTCTGGACCGGTTGACGCCGGAACAGCAGGCGGAGCTCGACCGGCTGGCCGGCCGCTATGCCGGCACCCGCGCCGGCCAGGCCCGGGAGGAGACCAAGCGCGAACTGAAGGTGCAGGAGCAGCAGCGCGAGGAGGCGAGGGTGGGGCTGACGGAGGAGAGCAAGACCGCCGTCATCCGCACCCGCATCACCGGCCGGTTCAACGGCTGGTCAGGCCGGACGATTTTCCGCCTCGAGAACGGCCAGACTTGGGTGCAGACCAACGGCGACGACCGCGTCTGGCTTTCGACCCTGGAGAATCCCGAGGTGGAAATTTATCCCGCCGGGCTCGGTGGCTGGAAGCTGCGCCTGGTGGGGACGGGTTACTGGTTGCACGTCCGCCGCGTGAAATGATCCGCCGCGCCTTCCGTAGCCAAATTCGTGAGAATTTGGCCGGTGTTTACCGCGGCGGCTCCAGAAGCTATCCCAAAACCTGAAACAGGTATGAATCACCAGGCATTGGTAGGGGCGCGATCTTGTCGCGCCCTTCGAGAGGGACGCAGCAAGCCTGCGCCCCTACGATTCGTTCGCCGGTTTTGGGATAG
>JBAZMN010000054.1:0-7991 GCA_041649735.1 Opitutaceae bacterium
GGCCGTGCTTTCGAACAAGCCGCGGTTGCTCTACGATTATTTCAAGCAGCTCTTTGCCCAGGTCACCAACCCGCCGATCGACTGCATCCGCGAGGAGCTCATCACCTCGGCGGAAACGCGGCTCGGATCAGAGGGCAATCTGTTGCATCCGGAGCCGTCAGCCTGCCGGCGCGTCGAACTCAAGTGGCCTGTCCTCACCAACGAGGAGTTTGCCAAGATCCGCCGCATGGATTTTCCCGGCCTCAAGGTTGGCGTGCTGCCCATCCTTTTCCGGGTGACCCGCGGCGAACGGGGCCTGGCCAAATCCATGGAGGAACTCTGTGCCATGGCCCGCCGCATGATTGAAGAGGAAGAGATCAACTTGATCATCCTCAGCGACCGCGGAGTGACCCACGAATTCGCGCCCGTTCCCGCGTTGCTGGCGATCGCCGGCCTGCATCATTATCTCATCCGTGAGGGCCTCCGGACCCGGGCCAGTCTGGTGCTCGAGACCGGGGAGGCGCGCGAGGTCCATCATTTCGCGCTGCTTATCGGCTATGGCTGCAGCGCCATCAATCCGTATCTCGCCTTTGAGACGATCGACGACATGATTCGGGAGGGACTGCTGACGAACATCGAGCACAAGGCGGCCTGCAAGAATTTCGTGAAAGCCGCGTCCAAGGGCGTGATCAAGGTCATGTCCAAGATGGGTATCTCCTCCATCCAGAGCTACCGCGGGGCGCAGGTTTTTGAAGCCGTCGGCCTGCGACAGGATATGATCGATCATTATTTCACCTGGACGTCATCCCGCGTGGGGGGCGTCGGCTTGGATGTCATTGCCCAGGAGGTGCTCGCGCGGCACCATGCGGCTTATCCCGAGCGCCAGGTCAACGGCCATGTATTGCCAGCCGGCGGCCAGTACCAGTGGCGCGAAGACGGCGAGGTCCACCTCTTCAATCCCGAGACGATCCACCGCCTGCAGAAGGCCGTGCGCACCGGCAGCTATGGGGTCTTCAAGGATTACGCCAAACTCATCAATCATCAGGCGAAGGACCTTTGCACGCTCCGGGGCCTGCTCGATTTCAAGCCCAGCGAGCCGGTCCCGATCGAGGAGGTTGAGCCGGTGGAGAGCATCATGAAACGGTTCAAGACCGGCGCGATGTCCTACGGCTCCATCAGCAAGGAGGCCCACGAAACCCTGGCGATTGCAATGAACCGCATCGGCGGCAAGTCCAACACCGGCGAGGGTGGCGAAGATCCGATCCGCTACGAACTCCTGCCCAATGGGGATTCCAAGAACTCGGCCATCAAGCAGGTCGCTTCCGGCCGCTTCGGAGTCACGAGCGAATATCTGGTCAACGCCCGGGAACTGCAAATCAAGATGGCGCAGGGCGCCAAGCCGGGTGAAGGCGGCCAGCTTCCTGGCACCAAGGTGTACCCGTGGATCGCGCGCACCCGGCTCACTACGGCGGGCGTCGGGCTCATCTCCCCGCCGCCGCATCATGATATCTATTCCATCGAAGATTTGGCCGAGCTCATCCATGATCTCAAGAATGCCAACCGTCAGGCCCGCATCAGCGTCAAGCTGGTGGCGGAGGTCGGCGTGGGCACCATCGCCGCTGGTGTCGCCAAGGCGCACGCCGATGTCGTCCTGATTTCCGGCCATGATGGTGGCACCGGCGCTTCCCCTCTGACGTCGATCAAGCACGCTGGCCTGCCTTGGGAACTCGGTCTCGCCGAGACCCATCAAACTCTCGTTCTGAACAATCTGCGCAGCCGCATCGCTGTGGAAACGGACGGCCAGCTCAAAACCGGGCGTGATGTGATTATCGCCGCCCTCCTCGGGGCCGAGGAGTTCGGGTTCGCCACCGCACCGCTGGTCGCCACCGGATGCATCATGATGCGCGTCTGCCATCTGAACACATGCCCGGCGGGGGTCGCCACCCAGGATCCGCGCCTGCGTGAGAAATTTGCCGGCAAACCCGAACATGTGGTGAACTTCATGCGCTTTGTGGCCGAGGAGGCCCGCGAAATCATGGCGCAGCTTGGTTTCCGGAAGATTGAAGAGATGATCGGGCGGGTTGATCGACTCGAGCCAAGAAAGGCCATTGATCATTGGAAGGCCAGAGGGCTGGACTTTTCCAGCATCCTCTACTCGCCCGATGTCGGTCCCGAGGTCGGCCGTTATTGCCAGATCCCCCAGGATCACGGTCTTGACAAGTCGCTGGACCTGACCGTGCTGCTCGACCTCTGCAAGCCGGCGATCGAGCGCGGTGAGACCGTGGTGGCCGAAATGCCAATCCGGAATGTCCATCGCGTCGTTGGCACCATTACCGGCAGCGAGGTCACAAAAAAATGGGGAGCCAAGGGCCTGCCCGAAGACACCATTCGCATTCACTTCAAGGGCTCGGCCGGCCAGAGCTTCGGCGCCTTTATGCCGAAGGGCATGACTTTCACCATCGAAGGTGATGCCAACGACTATCTTGGCAAGGGTCTCTCCGGTGGAAAGATCGCCATCTTCCCGCCGGCCGGCTCGACGTTTGTGCCCGAGGAAAACATCATCGTGGGCAACGTGGCCTTTTATGGTGCGACCAGCGGTGAGGCGTATATCCGTGGCATGGCTGGTGAGCGTTTCTGCGTGCGTAACTCTGGCGTCAACGCCGTCGTTGAAGCAGTGGGTGACCATGGCTGCGAATACATGACCGGCGGCCGGGTTGTCGTCCTCGGCCCCACCGGCCGCAATTTTGCCGCGGGGATGTCCGGTGGTATCGCCTATGTGCTGGATGAGCGCGGGGTTTTCCCCGGACGGGTCAACACCCAGATGGTCGGCGTTGAAAAGCTTGAGAACCCGCGGGAGATCACCGAGGTGCGGGCGATGATCGAGAAGCATCTGGCGTATACGAAGAGCAACCGGGCCCGGGAAGTGCTGGAAGCGTGGGCGCAAATGGTGCCGCATTTCGTCAAGATCATGCCCAAGGACTACAAACGCATGCTCGCCTGCATCGAACGGGCGCAGGCTCAGGGCCTCTCGGGCGATGAGGTCATCATGGCCGCCTTCGAAGAGAATGCCCGCGATCTTTCGCGCGTCGGCGGCAACTAATTCCCCTGCAACTCATCACCTGACACCGGACCAAAAAGACGATGGGCAAACCAACTGGATTCATCGAGTATCTACGGGAGCTGCCCGTGGACCGTCCGCCGCTGGAGCGCGTCCGCGACTGGAAGGAGTTTCATCCCCACACCGAGGAGAAGAAGCTGCGCAACCAGGGCGCGCGCTGCATGGATTGCGGGGTGCCTTTCTGCCATACGGGCAAGCTCATCAGCGGCATGGCGGCGGGCTGTCCGATCCACAATCTGATCCCCGAGTGGAACGACCTCGTCTATCGCGGCCTCTGGCGCGAGGCGCTGGAGCGCCTGCACAAGACGAACAATTTCCCGGAGTTCACCGGCCGGGTCTGTCCGGCGCCTTGTGAAGGCTCCTGCGTGCTCGGCATCACCAATCCGCCGGTCACGATCAAGAATATCGAGTACAGCATCATTGAGAAAGGCTGGGAGGAAGGCTGGGTGATTCCGCGGGCGCCCAAAGTTCGCACGGGCAAGAAAGTCGCAGTGATCGGCTCGGGTCCCTCCGGGCTTGCCGCGGCGGCGCAGCTCAACGCCGCTGGTCATACCGTGACCGTTTTCGAGCGTGCAGACCGACCGGGTGGCTTGCTCATGTATGGCATTCCCAACATGAAGCTCGACAAGAAGGAGGTTGTTCTTCGCCGGCTCAAACTCATGGAGCAGGAGGGGGTGAAGTTCATCTGCAATGCCAACGTCGGCGACAACGTGGAGCCGCAGATCTTCCTCAAGGAATATGATGCCACGGTCATCTGCACCGGGGCCACGCAGCCGCGCGATCTCCCGGTGGAGGGGCGCGACCTTGCCGGGGTGCATTTTGCGTTGGAGTACCTTGCCGCCAACACCCAGGCGGTGCTCTCCCTGAACGCCGACGCCGGGCCGATCCACGCCCGTGGCAAGGATGTGATTGTCATTGGTGGTGGCGACACGGGCACCGACTGCGTCGGCTCGGCCATGCGTCAGGGCTGCAGAAACGTGGTGCAAATCGAGATTCTGCCCAAGCCGCCGATGGAGCGTCAGCCCGATAACCCCTGGCCCGAGTGGCCCAAGGTCTACCGCATGGACTATGGTCAGGAAGAGGCCGCCGCCCGGTTCGGCTCGGATCCACGCATTTATCTCACCACGGTGAAAAAATTCGTCGGCGACAGCGGGGGCCGGGTGAAGGAACTCGTGACCGTCCAGATCAAGTGGGACAAAAACGAGAAGGGCCAGTTTGTGCCCAAGGAGCAGCCGGGCACCGAGAGGACCATCCCCGCCCAGCTCGTGTTGCTGGCGATGGGCTTCCTCGGGCCGGAGCAGGCGCTGCTCAAGGAGCTGGGCGTTGAGTGCGACCAGCGCAGCAATATCAAGGCCGAGCACGAAAAGTATACGACCAACCTCAACGGCGTGTTCGCCGCCGGCGATTGCCGCCGCGGGCAAAGCTTGGTGGTGTGGGCCATCAACGAAGGCCGCGGCGCCGCGCGGGAATGCGACCGCTACCTGATGGGCTCGACCGACCTGCCATAGGCGAACGGGCCATTTCCATGCAGCGTACCGACCCGCAAGCGCAGGCTTGAGGTGAAATTGATACCAATTTTCCTGACCGGCTGCAGGCTTACACGTAATCCCGATAGGCTGGCACGAACATGCGGGAACGGACATCGGCTTCGAGGTTGGCCGGGTAGGGCCGGCGGGCCAGATCCGCCTGGTGGGCTGTGTTGGCGACGGCGGTGGCGATCTTGACGGACACTTCGCGGATTTTCGACAGGGCCGGATAAACACGCCCGAGCGCAAGATCTTCATCTGATACCAACGAGGCCAGCGTCTTGGCGGCAGTCAGGAACATGCCATCCGTCACTTGGGCGGATTCACAGACCAAGGCCCCCAAGCCGACACCAGGGAAGATGTAAACGTTGTTGCCCTGGCCCGGCACAAAGGTTCGGCCGCCAAGCATCACCGGTGAGAAAGGGCTTCCACTGGCAAAAATCGCGCGACCTTCCGTCCAGAGATAGGCTTCTTCCGCGGTGCACTCTGCTTTTGAGGTGGGGTTTGACAGTGCGAAAATGATGGGACGCCGATTAAAGGCGGACATCCGAGAGACAATTTCTCGCGTAAAGGCTCGTGCCTGCCCTGAAACACCGATGAGCGCCGTGGGATGGAGAGCCTCGACCACCTCGGCCAGAGTTGCCAGGGGGGGGTGAGTGTGCGCGTAGGGGGCCTTGTGGTCGGCCAGGCGGCCCGGGCGACTGCGGACGACCAGTCCCTGTGAGTCGACAAACCAGCAGCGCTGGCGGGCTTCGGCTTCGCTCAGGCCTTCCTGTTGGACGGCCGCCACAAAAAGATCGGCGATGCCGGTGCCGGCCTCGCCAGCGCCAAGGAAAAGGAGTTTCTGATCGCGCAGGCGCCCGCCGACTAGGCGCAAACCAGCCAGAATGCCGGCCAGCGCCACGGAGGCGGTGCCTTGAATATCGTCATTGAAACTGCAAACCTTGTCGCGGTGCTGGTGGAGCAGGCGGAATGCGTTGGTATTCCCAAAATCTTCCCACTGGAGCAAGGCCTTGGGATAGGCCTGCTGGACAGCGGCGACGAATTCCTGGAGGAAGGCGTCATACTCCGGACCACGCACGCGCTTCTGGTTGAGCCCGATATACAGCGGATCCTCGTGCAGTTTGGTGTGTCGGTGCCGACATCCAGGGTGATGGGAAGACAATAATAAGGATGCAGCCCCGCGCAGGCCGTGTAGAGCGAGAGCTTGCCGACGGGAATGCCCATGCCCAGCGCACCCAGATCCCCCAAGCCGAGGATGCGTTCACCATCGGTCACAACAATCATGCGCACGTCCGGATATGGCCAATGGCGCAAAATCTCTGCGATACGACCGCGTTCACGAATACTGATAAAGAGGCCGCGGGACCGCCGAAAGATCGCACCGTATTCAAGGCAGGCCTGGCCGACCGTCGGAGTATAAATGATGGGGATCATCTCCTCCACGTGTTCCTGCACCAGCTTGTAGAACAGGGTCTCGTTGCGATTTTGCAGGGTGGTGAGGAAGATGTACTTCTCGAGCGGATCTGATTTACGGAGAAAATTACCGTACACGCGCCCGAGCTGTTCTTCGAGTGTGAACACGCGCGGCGGTAGCAGCCCGCGCAGCCCCAATGCATCGCGTTCGCGCTCGGTAAAAGCCGTGCCTTTGTTAAGCAGGGAATTAGTCAGCAAGGCATGTCCCCAAGGGAAGGTCGGACCTCCATGCGGGTTCAAGCCGCCATCGACAGGCGATGAAGTCATGCTATCAGTAAAGCCGCCTTTGCGACGGTAGTGAATGAAATTTGTCGGAAAATATGCGAGACGGCGGGACGCAATTCGGGCAGATTCACGGACTGCCTTGGTCAGACATGAACTCGCAAGAACAGGTGCGCTTGCAGTGGAACTCCGGCCGTACTCCGGCGTAGTGACCGCACAGGTCGGAAAGGCAGGGTGGTTTCAACCATGATCACGGGTCAGAAGGTAGTCTGTATCAACGACACATTCTCCGAGTTTATTCGGGCGATCTACACCCAGCTCCCGATAAAGGGGAAGACGTACACCATCCGCGAGGTTTTCTTGGGCCGTGAGAAGGTCGTGAAAGGAGGCGACACGGCAACAGTCGGACTTCTGCTCGAAGAATTGATCAATGCACCGGATCCCTTTCACGCAGGACAGCAGGAGCTTGGATTCTCCTCAGAACGATTTGCTCCGTTTGAGGAGCTTCCTCTTGGAGAGCGCGAGGAGGAAACCAGCCTTGACATAGGAAAATACCACAAACTCAGCTAAAATTGATGCCTTAGGCGTTGTTTGAGATTGTGTTATTCATTATTATTCAATCTCTAAGGCGTATAGTTCGATAATTTCATGGCGGTCGTTTGGATTTAAGTTGAAACTGAGTCTCAATCTGTTTTTGCTCTGAAGTGTGTCGGCATTACCTGACAACTGCTGCCCTCAGCGCCTTGCTCTTACGGAACTTCCTGCCGGTGCGTCTGGCCGTGTTGCCGAGGTGAATGGCAAAAGCGAGTTCAGCCAGCGCCTCCGGGAGGTGGGGTTTTGCGAGTCTGCCATCATCCAAAAAATCGCTGGCAAGCACCTGTTGATCTGCCAGCTTTGTGGCACCCGGGTGGCCCTGAGCGATCAGGCTGCGCAAAGCATCGTCGTTGAACCGATCCGCGAAGACGACTGAACCGGCCTTGTTCACTTGAGCCCTGCCGGATCGCCTATGTCTCAATGCTTAAATTGTCACAACTTCCCATCGGAACCCGGGCTACCGTACGTGAATTTCCCAAACAGGGCTCGGCGTTTCTCCGTCTGCGGGAGATGGGCGTACTGCCTGGTACTCCACTGACGCTGGTGCGCACCGCGCCCCTCGGTGATCCGCTTGAGATTCAAGTGCGCGGTTACAGCCTCACGCTGCGCAAAAGCGAGGCCGAATACGTGCTGGTGGAATTAGTAGAGGGCCAGTGACGCATTGCCCGACAAAACCGGCCTCTCGGCTTCCGGCCGTGGGTCAGTCAGTGGATGCTGATTTCCCTGCTGGCGTGCGATGAGTGACACGATTTCAAAGTCCGTCGCTGCGGGCCGAGCACCGGTCTATGCGCTCGTCGGCAATCCCAATTGCGGCAAGAGCACACTCTTCAATGCGCTGACGGGGCTGAAGCAGAAGGTCGGCAACTATCCCGGTGTCACCGTCGAGAAAAGGATCGGAACCACCTATTCGCAGCATGGCCGTCCGATCACGGTTATCGATCTGCCTGGCACCTACTCGCTCGCCGCCCGCTCGCCGGATGAAGCCATTGTTCGTGACGTGCTCCTTGGCCGGCGCACCGATACCGCGCAGCCCGACCGCATCATCTGCATCGTCGACGCCAGTAACCTCGAGCGAA
>JBAZMN010000055.1:0-7972 GCA_041649735.1 Opitutaceae bacterium
GTTGCGCGCGGACGAAAGCCGGCCGGACTTGATGCGGGTGGTCAAAAAGCAGGGCCAGGAAAGCGTCACCCGTTGCCGCGTGCTGGAACGGTTCAGGGGCTTCGCCTGGCTCGAATGCCGGCCCCTCACCGGACGCACCCACCAGATCCGCGTGCATCTGGCGGCGTCGGGACTGCCGGTCCTCAACGACACCTTTTATGGCGACGACACCCGGTTGCTGCTTTCCAGCTTCAAGCGGGGCTACAAGGGCCGCGCGGAGGAGCGGCCGCTCATCAGCCGGCTGGCCCTGCATGCCAGTGAGCTGACCGTGCTGCACCCGGAGACCCGCGCCGGCGTGACGTTGCGGGCCCCGCTGCCCAACGAATTCGGGGTGGCGTTGAAATATCTGCGACGATTCGGGACGGCTTGAGTTTTCGATCCGGCCCGCCGGCGATGGTGGCCGTGAATGGACGGACGGCATGGCGCGTTTCGCCCGGTTCGGGCAATGCGTGAATTTTATTCACCTGTTTGTCACCGGTACGCGGCTTGCTGGTCATCCTGCCAGGCGATACTGCCGCCGTGGTCGACATCCCGGAACCCATCCGTTCCGCCCGGGTCTGTCGCCACCCGTGTTCTTTGCATCCGCCCGAAAAATGCTGACGACGAGGACCGCTTTCGTCCGTGGCCCTGCCCGCTGTGTCCGGCAGCGCCACCCCAAAACCTGAAATTTGACGGTGCGCGGATTCAATCCCGGGCTGTCAAAAACGTACGTGGCTGGTGGTCACAGGGCCGCCGGTCAGTCGTGCGCTTAACCTGAAAACGAAAGACAAACTCCCCGTCTCAACCGCGGGGTTTATCTACCATGAAACATATCAGCATGTTCGCAAAACTCGTCAGCCTTCTGGTGTTGGGCGCGGCGGCGCCGCTCGCGTTTGGCATGACCGCAGCCCAAACCTACATTGATTCCTACCACGGCCGCACCGACATCCCGGTGCCGGTCAAAATCGTCGCGCCCGAGGCCGACGCTTCACTGGTTGGAGCCAGGGTGGAGGTTGAATTCCTCGTCGATGGCACCGGCAGGCCGCAGCAGGTGCATGTGCTTTCCGCCACGGACGACGCCTTTGGGATGTCGGTCCGCAATGCGGTCAAGCAATGGAAGTTCGAACCGGCGCGGCTCAACGGCACACCGGTGTCAAAGAAGGTCCTGCTGCCGGTGATTGTGGCGGCGTCAGAATAAATCAACGGCCATCCATCCCGATCCAAAACGGAAAACGACCAAAGCCGCTCCGCAAGGGGCGGCTTTGCCGTAAAGGGGAAGCGTGACCGGTGATGGCGAGACCGCGCCTTCGGCAGGAAATGACCCCGGCAACGTGGTCAAATCCACCGGTAATAAGGGCGGAAATATCCCGGATGGCGGTTAGCGATCGTGATCGGGTTCGGTCGCCACGAGGGCGGAAAGCAGGGCAAGGACAATGACGGTTGTGAGCATGGCTTGGTGTGGTCAGACTGGTGAGAGGGATGAAAGCTAGTCTTGTTCCCGGTTTCTGGCCATGGGCAGTCGTCCCCAAAATTGCCGGGGCGCTGTACCGGATGGCCGGGGCCTCCCGGCGCATGACGGCACGATCCTCCTGGGGATCAGCGGCAAACTGGCGGCCTCGGGGAGGTTCAGGCCGCGGAGCGCGGTGCACCAAAACCGGCCGTGCAGTAGTCAACCAGCCGGCGAACACAACCCTCAACATCGTCCGCCTGCCAGAGACCGGAAGAGATGCGCTCGAAATCGTGCTGGTGGGCTGCGGCGTAGAGCAACGCACCGGTGGTGAATTGCATCCGCCAGAAGAGATCAACCGCCGGCAGGCCCGGCAGGGTCTGGGCCAGCGCCTGGGTGTAGCGCTTCACCAGCGGGTCAAACTCCCGGGCCATCTCGGTGAACAGGAAAGGTTGCGGATCGGCGAGATCGCGGCTGATGAGACGCAAAAAAGCCAGCCTCCCCGGCATGCGGTCGGTGGCGAGGCCCAGCACCGGACGGATAAAGGCATCGAGGATGGCGCGCAGGGGCAGGGGCTGATCGCCCGCAAGCTGCTCCGCCTGGGTGAGCAGCATGAGGCGTTCTTCGTTGAGAGGCCGGACCCGCTGGAGCAGGACTTCCCTATAGAGATCCTCTTTTGATCCGAAATGATAGTTTACCGCCGCCAGATTTGTCCCTGCTTCTTTCGTGATTTGACGGAGCGAAGTGCCCGAAAAGCCATGCTGCCCAAAAAGACGCTCCGCGGCCTTGAGCACTTTCCCCCGGGTAGCCACTGATTCGATGAGCATGGGTTAAACAGATGATTAAAACGATTGATTGAAACGAATGTGTCAATAACAGAATTTGGCCTGGGTCGGTTGGAATGATTGACGATTGTTGGGTGCGTCCTACGGTCCGACCATGCAGATTGGGGGACTTGAGGGTCTGCAGAAATTAATGTTGCCGGATCGCTGGCAGGCTGAAGCCATCCAAGCGCTTAAGGCCGGGCATGATGTGGTCATTGATGCTCCAACTGGAGCGGGGAAGACCTACGTTTTCGAGCGCTGGGCTGAACAGACGAACTTTACCCGGCGGGCTTTGTTCACCGTCCCGACCCGCGCGTTGGCCAACGATAAATTCGCCGAGTGGCGCGCCCGTGGCTGGAAAGTGGGCATCATGACGGGCGACATCACGATCTCGCCTGACGCTCCCGTGGTCGTGGCCACGTTGGAAGCAGTGCAGGGCTGTTTCCAGGAAGGGGCCGTGCCACCCCCGCCGGAGTGCGCTCCGGCGCAATGGGTCGGACCCTCCCCGGCAGGAAACCCGTTGTATCATCTTCTCATCGTCGACGAGTATCAGTGGCTGGCCGATCCGGATCGTGGCAACCATTACGAGGGGGTGATTCTGTCCCTGCCGCCGGCAGTGCAATTGCTCATGCTGAGCGGCAACGTCGCCAACCCGGAGGAGATTGCCGCCTGGCTGCGCCGGCTCAACCGGAAGGTCGAAATCATCCAGCACCGTGAACGGCCCGTGGCGCTGGAGGAGGTGGATGCCGACGACCTCGTGCACGGCCTGCCGCGCAGCATTGAAGGTTTCTGGAGCCGCCGGGTGGCCGGCGCGCTCCGGGAGGGGCTGGGTCCGGTGCTGGTGTTTGCTCCGCACCGGCAGGATGCGGAGCGCCTTGCCCGCCAGTTTGCCCGGGAGCTGCCCCTGGCCGACCCGCTGATGCTGACGCCCGAACAGGAAAACCTGCTCGGGCCGGTCCTGACCAAGCTGGTGAAACAACGCGTGGCCTACCATCACAGCGGCCTGACCTATGCGCAGCGCGCGGGGATCATCGAACCGCTGGCCAAGGCCGGCCAGCTCCGGGCGGTCGTCGCCACCCTGGGGCTCAGCGCGGGCATCAACTTTTCCCTGCGTTCCGTGCTGATCACGGCCTCCACCTACCGGTTCAATCAGCTCGAGCACGAGATCGAGCCGCACGCATTGTTGCAGATGATCGGGCGGGCGGGCCGCCGTGGTCTCGATGAAACGGGTTTCGTGCTGTGCAGCGGCAGCTCGCCGCGGCTGCGGCGGGCGCAGCCCCTGCGGGTGAAACGGGCCGCGCCGCTGCCCTGGACGCTCATCCTGCGCCAGCTCCGGGCCGGCCGGGAAGCCGCGGAGGTTGCGCGCACGGCCGCGGGCCGTTTTTTCGCCGCGGAGCCGCTCACGCTCGGCGTCGAGATGACCATGTTGCGCCCCCAGGCCGGGCTGCCCTGCGGCCAGCAGACGGACACCGGTCGCGCCCGGCTGGTCCGGCGGCGGAAAAATCCATTCCCCGCCTGTCCCGGCTGCACCCTGCGCGAAGAATGCCTTGCCCTCAATCCGCAGCCCACGCTGCTCTGGCAGTGGCAGAAACTCGGCCTGCTCGACCGCCGCCTGCGCCTCACGCCACGGGGCGGGATTGTCTCGCTCTTCCTCGGCCCCGAGGGGCTGGCGCTGGCGGCCGCCCTGGAGGATCTCCGGTATCCGCTGGATGACCTGGTCTTCGATTGCGCCAATCTGTTTGCCGGGGATCGCTTTGCGGACACCAACCCGCGCACCCTCGGCCGCCTGGCCCGCGTCTGTGAGCAGACCTACCGGCGGTTCACGGTCGAAGGCTGGCTCGAACACGGCTTGCCGCCGCAATACGGCTTCGGCGCGGCCGAGGTGGTGCGCGCCCTGATCGAGCAGAAGGCCCGGCGGAACGAACTGGCCGCCGCCAGCGAATTTGCCGGCCGCGGCGACATCGATCGCCTGCTGACCGAATGGCGCAGCCTGCTGCGGCAGGTGGTCAATGCGCCGTCACCCTCCCTGCCTGCCTCCGAGACTCCGGCCCCGGGCGCCGCGGCTCTCACCGCGCGCTGGAACGATTTTCGGGCCCGGTGCCGGGATCAGCTTGGCGTGGCCAAGGCCGCGGCTTTTCCCGAGCTGCCGCCGTTGACGCCGGAGCAGCGCCGCCCGGTGAATCACCGGTTTTTCAAGGCGCCGATGCCGGCCATGCGCTAGGTCTGCGCGCCCGGCGTGAACGCACCACTTTTGTCTCGGCATTGTTCCGGCGTTCTGGAATGGGTGGGGCTCTTTCCGTCCACCATGCCAAATTGGGAATACAAGGTCATCACCAGCGGTTCGCTGGGCTTTGCCTCATTGTCGCTGCTTGAGCAGCACCTGAACCAGCTGGGCAAGGAGGAATGGGAGATCGTTCATTTTCAGACCCGCCCCGACAATCCGCTGGCTTTTCACGGCCTCGCCCGCCGGCCGACCATGCGCGACTGGGTGGTGGAAACGGCTCCGGCGGGAGGAACCGTCATGGGATCCGGAGCCGTTCCGGCGCCCCCGGCGGAAAATTCGACCGCCGCGCCGACCGCGAAGGAACTGCGCGCCGAAGCCAGGGAGCGCCGCGAATCGCTGCTCGCCCGCGAGGAGTCGCTGCGGCCGCTGCACGGCGAAACCGGGGAGGCGGAGGGCGGGGCCGGGGAGGAGTTCGACGAATTTGCGGACGAGGAGGACCTGCCGACTTTTTTTGAGGCCATCCGGCCGCATATGCGCCGGAATCAGCGGGGACCGGGCCTGGCGGTGGGCATCGATTATCTGGCCAAGAAATTCGAGCAGACCGAGGACGACCTGATCGAAGCGCTGAAGGAATGCGGCTTCAAGATCCCGGAGGGTGCCAAGGACGATCCGGCGTATCTGGAATACGACGGCGATCTCTATTGGCTGAACATCAACCATCGCGGCCAGCTCTGGATCAACACGCGGGAAAAACCGCGGCCGGTGTTCAAGCCGGTGCAGGGGACGAAAACCCAGGCCGGGGAGGAGGCGCCGGCCGGCGAACGGACGCCCGAAAAGGCTCAAGGGCAGCAGCGGCCGGAACACCAGCCGCCCGAGCCCGCACATCCACCGGCCGAAGCGGTCCTCCCCGAGGGTCCGGCTTTGCTCGACCGGCTGCGGCCGATGATGCGCCGCAACCGCCGGGGGGCGGGGCTCTCGGGCAGCGTCAGTTATCTCGCGCGGGGGCTGAACAGCAAACCGCCGGCGCTCGTCGCCGCCTTTGGCGCGCTTGGGCTCGTGCCCCCGGCCGGCGCAGAAGCAAAGCCGGTGTTCGTCGAGATCGGGGCGTTTGTCTATTGGCTGAATCAGGACAAGAGCGGCCAGATCTGGATCAATGCCCGAGAAAAACGCGGCGGGGAGGAGCATCCGGAGACTGCGGCGGCCGCCGGCGCGCCGGTGGTTCCGCAGGCCGAGCTTTCCCTTGAGACCACGGCTCCGGCCAAGGCATCGCCATTCGCCGCCGTGCGCCTGCTCCTCAAGGAGACCCGGCGCGGGAGCGTGGCCGCCGAGGTGGGGCGCATCGCGGAACAGCTGGACAAAAGCACGGAGGAGCTGCTGGCCGCGCTGACCGACGGCGGATTGAAGGTGCCCGAGAAGGCGCGCGAGAAGCCGGTTTTTGCCGAGCATGCCGGCGAGATTTTCTGGCTCAACCGGAACGCCAAGGGTGAACTCTGGTTGAACGCCAAGGCTTCAAAGTTTACCGCCAGGGAGGACGATGCGGACCCGGCCCGGAAGCCGGTGCGCCGTGCGCGGACGAAAAAGGCGGAATAGGACGGTCCAACTCCATTGACCCATGGCGACCGGTGAACCGGAACTGGTGCTCGACGCCCGGGCCTTGATCGGCGAGGGCGCGATCTGGAATACCGCACTCCAGCGCCTGCACTGGATCGACATCTACGGCCGGCGCGTGTTTACCTACGATCCGGCCACGGGTGCGAACCGCGCCCATGACGTCGGCCAAAATGTCGGCACAGTCGTGCCGCGGGCCCGCGGCGGCCTGATGCTGGCGCTCCACGAGGGTTTCGCCGGTTTCGATCCCGACACCGGCCGGGTGACGCTGCTGCCGCGGCCCCCGGAGCATGATCCGGCGGTCGTGCGCTTCAACGACGGCAAATGCGATCCGGCCGGACGTTTCTGGGCGGGAACGATGGCCCTGGCCAAAGGACCAAAACCGCTGGGCAAGGTCTACCGCCTCGACGCGGACGGTTCGATGCACGTGATGTTCCGTGATGCCGGCACGTCCAACGGCATCGCCTGGAGCCTCGACCGGCGCCTCCTGTATTACATCGACACCCCGCTGGTGCGCGTCGACGCGTTTGATTATGACGACGCCACCGGGGCCATCGCCGGCCGCCGCCCGGTCATCACCATTCCGCCGGGGATGGGCCGGCCGGACGGCTCGACCATGGATGCCGAGGGCATGCTCTGGGTCGCCATGTGGGACGGCGGGCGCGTGACGCGCTGGAATCCGCGCACCGGCGAACTGCTGCAAACGGTCCGGCTGCCCGTGACGCTCGTGACTTCATGCGCCTTCGGCGGACCGGACCTGGACACGCTCTACATCACCTCGGCCCGCCACGGGCTGACGGACCAACAGCTCGCCGCCCAGCCGCTGGCCGGCGGCCTTTTCAAGATCAAGCCCGGCGTGTGCGGCGTGCCCGCCCCGGCGTACCAGGGCTGACGCGGGGCCCGCCCGACGGGTCACGGGTGCAGGCGGAGCGTATGGGCCGTGGGGCCGGGCAGGAAGGGCGTGGGTTCACCACGCGCCCAGGCCTCATGACCGGCCCGATAGAAGGGCGAGAGCGGGTTGCCGCTCTGGCCGCCCGGCATGTGAAAGATGCCTTCCTCCTCGTGCCCGGGCGCTACGACAAAACGCTCCGAGGCGCCGAACGCCGGACTTTGCACCCGCGGCATGTCGTTGTCCCCGGGCAGCGGCTCGATGGGCATGTCGAGCAGGCGGGCGAGCGGCGCGGGCAGGAAACGGCTGAAGGGGTGCTGGATGCGCGCGGCGTTGCGTGAACCCCACGTGAGGCGGGCCAGCGGGCGGTTCTGCCGGTCCGCCCAGCGCAACACGTCATCAGCCGCGGCGAGGAGCAGCTCATCCCAGGACAGGTAATCGGGGGTGAGGAAATTAGGCGGCCGGGCCTGGACGAGCCGCCAGAGCGGCTCCTCGTAATCGAGCCGGTGGAAGTCGAAAGCCGCATCCACCTCCGTGCAGGGCTCAAAAACCGGCCCCAGCGCGCGGTCGGCCACGCTGGTCCGCCAGCGTCGCACAAGAGTGTAGGCGACCGAATCGATCGAGGCGCGGCCATTCCACGTTTCCACCAGGCGGCGCAGCTCAGCCCGGCCGGGTGTGGCTGCAACGGCCGCGGGGGTGAGCACGGCGAGGAGTTGTTTCTGCCAGCGGTCCAGCAGCAGGGCGCGATCGTCGAGCTGCACGGCGAGCAAATCGCGCGGGCCGGCCGGGGCCGTGATCCGGGTGAGATCGTCGCGAATCTGCCGGGCGCGGGCGGCGGCCATGTAGCCGCCGTCGCCGAGCTTCGCGTAGTCCCCGCCACCCACCGGCCGGTTGTTGGCGGACCAGAGCTGGCCCGAGGCCGGGGAGACAATGCGCGGGTAATCCTCCGCCGGCAGATAGCC
>JBAZMN010000056.1:0-7931 GCA_041649735.1 Opitutaceae bacterium
TCAATATAAAGCATCCTAAAAGATGCCTAAATTGATATAAACTGAATTAAGCTTCTTTTAAGATGCTTAACAAACATACTGTAAACACATGATTCCGGAGCTGGTCGGCAAATTTTAGCGCGAGATCTCGTTCAGCAGATCGCCCAAGTTGGCATAGCGGTCGAGCAGCTTGCGCGCGGCGCCGCAACGGGCGGACGGGACCAACCCCGTGTTCTCGGCAAGGAAGATCAGGTAGCCGGCCACGCCGCGCACATAATTGAGCCGGGCCTCGGGGCTGATGGCATAAAACCGCGCCCGTTGGGCGTAGCCGGCCGGCGAGTGATCGCCGAGCGCAGCCTTTTCCGGCCTACCCCCGGCTGCCAGCACATAAAGGAAATTGTACTCGAAGAAAAACATGTGATCCGGACCCGGCGGCAGCGCCTCCAGCGCCGCGCGGCAGACGGCGGCCGAGGCGAACACGTCGGCGTTCTTCCCGGCTTTGGCAAGCGCGTCGGCCACGAAGATGCGCGCCATCTTCTGCTCGGTGGCGTCGGTGCTGAACGCGCCGGCCAGCGCCATGTCGAGCGTGAAGCGGTACCAGTCGCGCCACAGCGCCTGATCGGCGGCATTGCGGGAGTGGTAAAGCGCCACCCCCATTTCGTAGGTGTAGCGGCCGCTGGTCTTGATCTCGAGACGGCTGCCGGTCACCTCCCCCATGACGCGGTAGTTCTCCGCCGATTTGCCCGAACCTGAATGGAAACCGATGCTGGCGCCGAATTGCCTGGCGACCGCCCACTGCTGCTCAATCAGCGTCCGCAAGCCGGCGTTGTCGGGATACGGCATGTTTTTCTGGAAACCAAAGGCCGGGGCGATGAAATTGACCGGCATGCCGAGCAGTTCGCACAGCGCGAGCATGACGGCCGTCGTCTCCGGCGTGGTCAGGCCGGGCAGTTCGTCGATGGACAGCTCGCGCAGATAGCGGCGCCCGGTCTCGGTGGTGAAGGCCTGCGCCCGCGCGGCAGCGTATTTCTCGTCGCGCTGCTTCATCTTCCGCACCGCCGGCCACACGGCGCACAACAGCGCGGCCAAGGCGGCGTCCTGCAGCGTCAGGCCGGCGGCCGCCACGCGGGTCCGCAGCCGCGCCACGAGCGCAGGATCGAGGTCCGCCGGCGGCGCCGGCCGGTTGAGCGCCAGTTCGGGTGAAAGATCGAAGGTGATGTAGCTGGCCAGCAGGCAGCCGCGCACCAATGCGTCCTCCCGGGCGTCGAACTTGCCGCCGATGGGCTGGTGGTCGGCGTTGAAGCTCCAGGCGAGGCGGCGGTGGTGAAAGCCGGTTTTGAGCTTCGAGAGCACGCAGCCGTGGCTCATGCCCTCCACGCTCTGGCCCTGGTGGCCCTCCGGCACGCTCGTGCCGATGAACGGGAACGGCACCGTGTCGAGCCGGCCGCCGAGCATGGCGTCGATATCGTAGACCAGCTCGCGCGGGATGCTGTTCTGGTTGGCGGTGACGCCGAGCTCGAGTGCGCTCATCGCCCACTCGACCGCCGGCCAGTGCAGCGTGGTGAAGCGCGCGCCGACGCCGAGGGTGCCGCGGCCGAGGGTGCCGCCGGCTGTCGGGAAAATCGTCGAGTCCGGATCGTGTTCCTGCACGAGATTCTTGAGGCGCAACAGGTTTTCCCACGTGGCGGGATATGCCGCGGCCGCCGCGCCGAGGGCGACACCATCGGCCAGCACCCCGGCGCCACGGCCGGCCGTCTGGGCTTCGAGCTGCCAGGCACAGTCGCCGGTCTCCTCGTCCTCCAGCAGCATCCAGGTGCCGGCCGCGGTGGCGAAGCGGCTCTTAACCCAGCGCTGCAGCCCGACCCCGGCGCGCAACTTCGCGGCCAGGGCGGGCCAGTCGAGACAGCAATCGGGACTGATGCACGGGTTCCGGGAGAGGCGGATGCCGTGCTCAAGCAAAAAGCGGTTGATCGGTCTGGAGGTCATGGCGAAATTTGGGGTCGTGTCCGGCAGCCACGGTCGCGGACCGGGCCGGCCGTCACCGGGAAAGAGCGATCGCCTCAGGCGGCGGGGAGTTCGATCTGCTCGAACCGGGGCGCGAGCAGATGATGAATCGCAAAGGTGCCGAGGTAGGCGAAGGCGCAGATGGCAAAGAGCACGGCGTAGCCGCCGGTCACGTTGCCCGCAGCCTTGAACACGTCAAGCAACCGGCCCGAGACCACGGGGAAAATCATGCCCCCCACCGCCCCGGCCATGCCGCCGATGCCGGTGACGGAGGCCACCGCGCGCTGCGGGAACATGTCGGAGACCGTGGTGAAGAGGTTGGCCGACCACGCCTGATGCGCCGCGCCGGCCAGCCCGATGAGCAGCACGGCCACCCAGTCGCCGGCGGCCGTCACGGCGAAAATCGGAAGCACGCACAGGGCGAAGCAGAACATGCCGGTCTTGCGCGCGCGGGTGACCGTCCAACCCCGCTTCGCGAGATGGCCGGTCACCCAGCCTCCTCCGATGCTGAGCGCAGTCACGATGGCATAGATGGTCACGAGGTGGATCCAGCTCTTCTGGATGTTGAGTCCGCGCGTCTGCTTGAAATAGTCCGGCAGCCAGATCAGGAAGAACCACCAGACCGGATCCGTGAAGAATTTGGCGAGCACAAACGACCACGTCTGCCGGTAACCAAGCAGGCTCCACCAGGAGATTTTTCCGCCATCACGGCCCCGGTCCCCGGCGTCACTGCGGATATGCGCCAGTTCCGCGGCCGTGAGGCGCTTGATTTTTTCCGGCACGTTGTAAAACGGGATCCAGAGGAAGAGCCAGAGAAAGCCGGCGAGGCCCGCGGCAATGAAGGCGGAGTGCCAGCCCCACGTCAGGGCCAGCCAAGGGACAATGGCGGGCGCGAGGATGGCGCCGACGTTGGCGCCGGAATTGAAGATGCTGGTGGCCAGCGCCCGCTCCTTCCGGGGGAACCAGAGCGCCACGGCTTTGATCGCCGAGGGAAAGTTGCCGCCTTCACCGAGGCCGAGGGCAATGCGGGCGACGAGGAAGCCCCCTGCGCTTGAGACCAGGGCGTGTCCGAGCGCGGCCACGCTCCAGACCGCGATCGAGACCGCGTAGCCGATCTTGGTGCCGTAGCGGTCGATGAACCAACCGAAAATCAGCAGGCTGACACCATAAGCGCCCTGAAAGGCCGAGTTGATCAGGCCGAATTCCTCGTTCGTCCATTTCATCTGGTCGTCCAGGATGGGCTTGAGCAGCGAAAGAATCTGCCGGTCGACGTAATTGATGGTCGTCGCCAGAAACAGCAGGGAGCAGATCACCCAGCGGTAGCGACCGAGCGGCGAGGCAGGGGCGGGATCAATGGTCATGAAGGCGTGGAGCATGGGCGACGGCGGTGCGCGCTTCAATCGAATCGTTGGACATACGGCGGCAGGTCAAGGAGGGCGATTTGTGCGCCGGCGGGGGGCGCGGGCCGCACTGCTCCCGATCTCAACTGACGAAAAACGCACGGCGCCGGGAATCTTCCCGGCGCCGGCGCAGAATCGACGACTCCATTCCCCGCTGGCGGCATGACGGTGCCACCAACGCAGGGAGCATCAGCCTCGGGCTAGAACGAGAGTGTGTTGGTGACCGCCCAGCTCCGGCCTTCCTTGATGCGGTAGGAGCAGATGCTGCCGTCGGGATTCACGCTGACTGGAATCAGCTCGTTCCGGCCAAAAGCATTGCGAACGTTGAGCTGGATGCGCCACGTCACCTTGTCCGTCAACTTGCGCTGATAGCCCACCCACAGGTCCACCGTGCCGTCGGTGGGGCCGTAGATGGGATGGGCGACATCGGGAATATCGGTCGGCGTGTTGTTGATGGTACCGCGGATCCAAGGATAGCCGAGCGCCTGCTTGTCCAGCCACCGGTAGGCTCCACCCACGTTGAAGCCCTTGAGCCGGCCCTGATCAAAGCCGTAATTCGTAACGAGGTTGAAGCGCCACTTGCCAAGTTCCGGAACCTTCGTCCCGTTCAGATACTTCTGATACTGATAGGGGCCCCAGACATTGTTGTTCCAGTCGTCCCGCAGCTTGATGGACGAGGGTAGTCCGACGAAAAGGGGCATGTCGCCCGCGGGCCCCTGCCAGATGGCATTGCGGGTCTCGATCCAGGCGGAAAGGTCGCCGATATTGTTGGTGGTGACCGCCGACATCTTGGAGCCGTTAAAGGCGATGCTCCAATTTTTCGTCGGATTGAAGCTGAGCTCGTATTCCGTCCCCTTGGATTCGGTGTCGCGGGTGGCGGTGTAGCCCGCCGGCGCCTGGCCCCAGGGCGCACTGGCGTCATAGTGCGGGGGATCCTGCCATTTGGCGTCCGTCGTCGGGATCTGCCAGGCGGTGAACAGATTGGTGGGCACCGCGGCCAAGGCCGCGTTCACCGCAGCCTGCTGGGCGGCCCGGTCGGCCGCGGTCTGCACGAACACCCCGCCGACCATATCCCCGAAGTTGAAGCCGGGGCCGCTGTAGAGCGGATCACCCGTGAGACCCGCCTGGTAACGCTTGGCCGACACCCACAGACGGGATTCCTCGGAGCCGACCCAAAAGGCCCCGCTCCATGGGTAGGAGGAGTTCGAGACGGCGGTTTTATACCAGGTGATCCGGAGGCTCAGCCGGTCGTCGAGGGTGGAGAGGATGACCCCAAGGTCCTTGGTTTGTCCCTCGGAAGGGGCCAGGCTCCGCCCCAGCATGTCGGTGCGGCCCACATCCGCCGGATTGAAGTTGTTCGCCTTATTATAGGTGAGGCTGAGGTTGGTGCCATAGGGCAGCTTGCGCTGGATGAACGCCGGGGTGTGGATCACGACGCTCCAGCTCCGGGTCTGCGTCTGGAGCACGCTGCGCGGCGTCGAGGAAAACGCGTACGCCGGACTGTCGACGATGGCGATGCCGGTGTTCGTGAAGGGCGCGTTGACCGTATACGTCTTGTTGGTATCCTTGCGATAACCGAAGGTGGGAACAATCACGCCATCCCAGAAGAAACCCTGCCAGACAAAAGCCTTTGATTCGAGTTTGTAGCGATTCTTGCCCGCCGAGGTGATCATGCTGTGGCGGTCGCCGGCGAGGGAATTCAGCACCTGCGCATTATAGGTGGTCCAGCCGACATAATTGGCCGGATTTTCCGACTGCGTCGAGTTGCTCTGGGTGAAGGGGTCGACCCACACGGCACTCGGATCCACATAGCCGGCCACGGCGGGATTGGTGGGCTTGTTCCAGTGCGAGTCAAAGTAGCGGACCGTCGTCGTGGTCGGAGAATCCACCGCTGTGGGCGCCGGCAGGTGCAGTCCCGAGGAACTCGTCACATTCCGCAGATCGGGTCCCAGATACATGACGACATCCATCAGGCTGGCGAGAGGGGAGCCGACGAGCTGACTGTATCCCTGATCCAGAAGGAAGCGCGCCCAGCTGAGGTTTTCGCGGTCATAGCGGTTGCGGCTGTAGAGACCCGTGAACGTATGGTGTCCAAGGAGTGAAGTCAGGAACGACTTGCCCAGGAAGTCCTCCGACCGCAGATCGGCGAAGCCCGTGATGCGAAACTCCTCACGCTCCGTTCGCATGCCGAAGTTCGAATCCTGGGTCTGGCCGACGAGTTCCGGGCGGCCCACGTTGGGATTGGGGGAACCATCCGGCAGCGTCGCATTGATGTCGATGGTGATCATCTGGTTGCGCTCCTTGAGCAGCGCGTCCTGGCCGTCGCGGTACTTCTGCTTGTCGTAGGCCACCTGGAAGCCCAGGCGATTGTCGAGGAAGGACTGGTCCAAGGCGGCGTTAACTGCCACGAAGTCACGCGTGGCCAGTTTGTTCGGGCCGTCGAGCAACTGATGATAGAAGTCGAAGACCGATGGATCCGTTAATGAGGGGTCACGGTACTGGGCGTAGAACGGGCGGCCTTCGTACTGGGCCAGCTTCCAGGGCTCGGTGAGGCCCATCATGCGGGCGTAGGGAATACCCGTGACCGTCGCATCCCGGTTGCCGTTGGGTCCGATGCCGAAGAGCGTTGTCGAATTACTCTGCGCGATGATCGTGGCCGGATGGCCCTGGGCGGAGGAAGTGCTGTCGGGAAAGAACATGTAGACCCCCGAAGTGTAGATCTCCGAGATGCCCGGCTGGAAGTTGGGGTTGAACATGTAGGTCGGCGCATAGATGTACTTCTGGGTCACACCCGTCGAGCCCGGCACATTGTATCGGTAATTATAGGCATCGAAGATGTCGTACACGCTCCGGTTGAGGTTGGGATAGGTCATCTGGGGCTGGCCCGTGGCCGGATTCGCCGGCACCGTGTACGTCCCCGTCTTGAACCAGCGCGTGATGCGGTCGATGGGCGGCAGGGTGCGCGGCCGGTTGGCGTCGATATCACCGGCCTCGACGTTCAGCCGCAGCGATGTGTGCGCGCCGGCCTTCGACAAAAAGGCGGGCTCATATCGCAGTGCCCCATAGAGACGCTTGTCCCGGTTGTAGGCCGGCTTCTCCTGATAATAGGTCTCGTCGTCGAGCGCGGAGACGCGGATCGCCAGTTCGTTTTCCAAGAGCACACGGTTGAAGTCGACTGAACCACGATAGCTGCCGTAGCCGTCGAAGCGGGCCTCAATCTTGTTGCTGTCCTTGAACGACGCCGGGTTGAGGCCGGCATTGATGATGCCGGAGGGATTGCCCAGCCCGAAGAGGATCGAATTGGGCCCGCGCTGCAGATCGATGCGCCCCGTGTTGTAGGAATCCCATGGGATGTCCGTCAGGTAGAAGTCACGGGTGTTGTCCGCACTGGACAAGCCGCGGACGCGATTATTGGTGTTCGGGCGGATGAGCGTGGGGGTCTCGTTCGGCGATCGGTCCGGAGGTACCGCCGAAAAGTTGCCGGTCGTTCCGCCAATCTCCGTGCCCGGGGTGTAGACCAGCAGACTTTCGTTGTTCGTCGCTCCGGTGTCCCGCAGGAATTGCTCGGTGACCACGGAAACGGCCGAACCCACGTCTCTTAAGTCGGTCTTGATGCGCGTACCGGCCAGCGTGGAGGTCGCGCGGTAGCCGGTGTCCTCCTCCGCGGTGACGATGAAGCGGTTCATTTTTATAACCTCATTCTCCGATGCCGAATCGGTCGCCCTGCTTGCCTTTGGCGCCGTCAGCGGGGCTGCCTTTGGCTCCGCGGGGTCCGCCGCCTTGCTTTGGGCGGGAGGCGGCAGATCTTTGCGTCTGACCGCAAGCGCCTCGGTCTTCTCGTCCTGGACCACGGTGAGGTCCGTGCCGGCCACCATCTGTTCGATCGCCTCCCGCGGGGTGTAGTCTCCGATGGCCGCGTTCGTCCTGACGCCGGTGACCTTTTCGATGCTAAAGACCAGCTCGACGCCGGCTTGTTGGGAGAATTGCCGGAGCGCGGTTTCCGCATCGCCGGCCGGAATATCGAACCGTTTTTTCGCCGGTTCGGCCGCCGCGAGTGCCACGGTGATGACCAGTGCCATACCGAGAGCAGCCAGAAGGCGCGTGAAGATAAACCGCCTGGATGCCCGGCGGAACAGCATGCAAGGATCAGTATTCATACGGGGGTGTTTTGGGGAGTTGCAGAGTGCCCAAGTATCAAAGGCACACCGTTACCTCATTAAGACGGATTCCCGGCGGGCTTCCGTGACGAGCTTCCCGAAAATTCCGTTGTTATCTAGCGCACCGGCAGCAATACGATCTGGTTTTCTCCCCGGTACTCCGCCCGCACGCCGACGCTCAGCTCGACCATGCGCACAAAGCCATCAACATTGTCCGCGCGAAATCTGCCGCCGAGCCGGCGGTCCCGGAGCAGAGCATCCCCCAAGACGATCCGTTGCACATTGTGGCGGTTGAAGGCTTCCACAGCTTCCTCCAGAGGGGTGCGGTCAAAAACGAACCAGGCATTTTTCCAGGCCAGGGTCTGCTCAATCTGAGCGGGAGTGACCGAAT
>JBAZMN010000057.1:0-7908 GCA_041649735.1 Opitutaceae bacterium
GCCGTCCCGGGCCAATTCCACCTCGAAACCCAGCCGCTGCAGCAGCATGTCCGCCATCTGGATGATGGGCTCCTCGTCATCCATGAACAACACGCGCCCCTTCAGCGGCGCCATGACCGCGGGACCGCTCTCGGTGAAATCGAGCTGGCGCTCGCTCAGCGCCGGCAGCCAGAGATGGAACGTGGTGCCATGACCGAGTTCCGACTCCACCTCGATGTGCCCGTGGTGCTTTTTGATGATGGAATACACCGTGGTCAGGCCAAGGCCGCTCCCCGACTGTTTGGTGGTGAAATAAGGATCGAAAATCTTGACCAGATGCTCCGGCTTGATGCCCGTGCCAGTGTCGGCCACGGAGACATGCACGTAATCTCCCGGCGGGAGGGGCCGGGGCGAGCCGGCGCCCACCGGCTCGTTGCGCGCGCCGATGCGGATGGCACCGCCTTCCGGCATCGCCTGGACGGCATTGATCACGAGATTCTGCACCACCTGGCTGAGCTGGCCCTTGTCTGCGTCGGCCAGCCAGAGGCCGGCCGGCAGATTGAATTCGCACTTCACGCGCGAACCGTGCAGCGCAAACTGCGCCACCTCGGTGATGATCTCCGGCAGCTGTACGGCGGTGCGCACCGGATCGCCCCCCTTGGCAAAGGTGAGCAGCTGCTGGGTGAGGTCCCGGGCCCGCATGGCGGCGCGCTCGGCCTCGCGCAGATAGCCTTCCGCCCTGGCCAGCGCCCCGGCGTCGAGCAGCGCCAGGGTGATGTTGCCCATGACCGCCGTCAGGATGTTGTTGAAATCGTGGGCGATGCCGCCGGCGAGGATGCCGACCGACTCGAGGCGGGACGCGCGCTCCAACTCCTGTTCGAAGCGCTGCCGGACCGTCACGTCGTGAATGACCAGCACCGTCCCGATGAGCCGGCTGTCGGCGTCGCGCACCGGGGCGCAACAGCCTTCGATCAGGCAGGTCGCGCCCTGGCGGCCCACCAGCGTGGTCGAGGGCGGCAGGTCGAGCAGAATGCCTTCCGCGAGCACGCGGGCGACGGGCAGGGCCAGAATCTGGTTCGAGGGTGTCTCCTGCAGGACGCAGATTTCGGCCAGGGGCCGGCCGATGGCCGCGGCGGCCTCCTGCTGGGTCAGCACCTCGGCCGCCCGGTTCAGGTACTGCACCACGCCTTGCGTGTCGGTGGTGATCACGCCTTCGGTCATGGCGCGCAGCGTCACCGCCAGGCGCTCCTTCTCGGCGGCCAGCTCGGCTTCCGCACGCTTCAACTCCGTGAGGTCGACCAGGGCAACGACCGCATGCTGCAGTTCCAGCGACTCCTCCGGGCGCGGCATCCACCAGCGCAGATAAAGGTGGTGCCGTCCGCCGGCAAAATCCTCCGCTTCCACCTCCGCCTCGCCGCTGTTGTGCCCTTCCCAGATCTGCTGGAGCGCAAGCCACATCGCCCGCCGGGTATCGGCGTTGTACGCCCGGGGAAAATTCCTTTGCAGATGCTCCTTCGACTCCGCCTGGTACAGCTGCACGGCGGCGGCGTTGACTGCGGCGACATGGACCAGCTCCAGCAGCGGGGGATCCTCCTCGGGTTGGCTGGAGAAGTACGCCGCCAGGTCTTTTACCCCGGCGGCTTGCAGCTGCCGCAACCGTTGACCCACTCCGCTGAGATCCAGCTCCAAGATCGCGACGGGGACGTTTTCGAAGAACGTCCGGAAACGCGCCTCGGAATCGCGCACCGCCTGCAGCGCCTTGCGCCGCTCGGTCACGTCGCTCAGGAAGCCCTGCAGGTAGAGCAGCCGGCCTCCGCTGTCGCGCACCGCACGCACGTTCTCCGTAATCCATTTCGTCGTGCCGTCGCGGCAGCGTACCTCCGACTCAAAATCCACCACGCTGTCGCGCGCACCCAGCTCGATGAAAAACTCCGCCCGCCGGCCCGGCTTGGCGTAAAGCGACACCGCCCCGGTCGAGCTCCAGGCCATGAATTCCTGCGGCGTGGCGCAGCCGAAGATGCGGACCAGTGAGGGGTTCACGCTGATAAAACGGCCGTCGGGAGTCGACTGGTACACTCCCTCCACTGCGTTTTCGAAAAGGTCGCGGTAGCGGGCTTCGCTCGAGCGGATCGCCTGCTCGGCCTCCTTGAGGGCCGAGACGTCGACCATCACGCCGAACACCCGCCACCGGCCGGGCCCCTGCGGCGTGATGGAGACACGCTCGTGCAGCCAGTAGGTGCGATCAGGTTTGACGATGCGAAATTCCTGCTCGTAGCCCGGCGCGCCGCTGCGAAAGGCCGCGATGCTGCGCGTCCTCATCTCCGGCAGATCCGGTGCCGTGAGATTGCCATACAGGTTGTGAGTCTTGAGGATGCCCTGCCCGCCAAACACCCGCCGTTTGAGACCCGAGGCGGGAATCTCGAACTGCCAGGCAAATGTGCCGTCGGTTTCCTGGACCTGGGCCTGCCACAGCAGGCAGTCGGCCTGTTCCAGAATTTGGTGCAATTGCGCCTCGCTCGCCTGACGCGCCTCCTCGGCCTCGTGCTGGGTGGTCACGTCCATCAGCACGCCGACCAGGTGCCACTCGTCGGGTCCGGCGGGGGTGATCGACACCTGCTCGTGCAGCCAGATCGTCTTCTCACCCTGGATCACATGGAATTCCAGCTCGTATCCAGGTGCGCCGGCGAGGATGGCGTCATCACCGCGCCGTTTCATCTCGGGCAGGTCCGGCGTGTTCACCAGGCTCCAAAGCTGGGCTCCCGTGGTATGCCGCTCGCGCCCGAAGATGCGCTTGTAAAGCGCAGAGCCGGGAATGGAAAAATCCCCCCACCACAACTTGCCGCCGGCGCGCACGACGGTGGTTTGCCAGAGCACGCAGTTGGCCTGATTCAGGAGCTGTTGCAGCTGCAGCTCGCTTTTTTTGCGTTCCTCCTCGGCGGCGTGCCGGGCCGTCACGTCCGCCATCACTCCGACGAGACTCCACTCGTTTTCCCCCAGTCGCGAAATGCCCACATCCTCGCTCACCCAGTGGGTGACGCCCTCGCGGGAGATCACGCGATACTCCTGCTGGTAGCCCGGGTCGCCATTGAGCATGGCCTGCACGGCCCGCCGTTCGGTTTCCACATGATCCGGGGCGTACTCGTCTTGCCACAACCCGCCGTCGGGCAGCGCGGTGGCCAGTCTGTAAATCGGACTATCAAAGACCTGCGATGGCACGTTGATCTTCCACCAGTGACGGCCCTCCTCCCGGGTTACCTTCGCCCACCAGAGCAGGATGTTGGCGTGCGCGAGGATCTGGCGGAGCAGCTCCTGATTCTCCATTTGCGCCACCGCGGTCCGCTTGGCCGAAGTAATGTCGAGCAGGACCAGCACCACGTGGGACAGATCCGGCTGTCCGCTGGGTTCGTTCGCGTTGCACCGCATCAGGCAGGCGCGCTCCCGCCCCGTGGCATCGAGATAGCGAAACTCCTCCTCAATCAACCGGCGGTCGCCCCATAAGGCGAGCAGCTGGCTCTTGAAAATCTCCAGGTAGGGGGCGGCAACAAGCTGGGGAAAGCGGGCCTGCATCTCCTCCCGGTCTGAAAAGCCGGCGGCGGTGACCGCCGGTTGATTGGCCTCCTTGAGGCGCACCCGCTGCAGCAGGGTGTGCGCCAGCTGAGGATGGGCCGCCAAATGCGGCAGCAGCCGGGTGACGCCTTCCGCCCGCAGCTGGGAGAACACCGCGGCCACGGCCGTGAAATCCTCGACCAGGATCTGCACGGGCGTGTGATCGAACAGCGCCCGGTAGCGCGCTTCCTCCAAGTGCAAACCGGAGCCTCCCGGCGCCGGGCTCCGCTGGAGCCGGCGGCTCCGCCACCAGTAAAATCCCAGGACGCACAGACCGCCGAGGGCGATCAACCCCATCCATGGGCGCCAGGCTTCTCCCGGGGTCATGGCCGCGGTTTCCAAGCAGAACCGCGGCGGGATGGACTCGGGCACGGCACCGGCGGTTCCAAAGCCGCCAAGACCCATGGTCGCCCCGACCTGGCGCAGACCTGTCCAAGAAAGCATGAGGCTGGGGATAACCAGCGAGTAGCAGCAGTGCAATCACGCTGTAGACCAGGTCGATCCTCAGTTTTGCACGATGGACTTGAGGGGCATTCGGCCTTTGAAACAGGGCCCGCCATGATTGAAATCCGCTCCGCCACCACCGCCGACCTGTCGATCCTCCTGCAATTCATCCGCGATCTTGCCGCCTACGAAAAACTGCTGCCCGAGGTCGAGGCTTCCGCAGAACGCCTGCGCACCACCCTGTTCCCCGCCCAGGGCCGGCCGGCGGCCGAATGCCTCCTCGCGCACTGGCAGGGCCGGCCCGCCGGGTTTGCGGTCTTTTTTCATAACTATTCGACGTTCCTCGCCAAACCCGGCCTCTACCTTGAGGATCTCTTCGTGGAGCCGGCCCTGCGCGGCCACGGTGTTGGCAAGGCGCTGTTGCTGCATTGCGCAAAGCTGGCCAACGCCCGCGGCTGCGGACGGATGGAGTGGGCGGTGCTCGACTGGAACGAGCCGGCCCGGGGATTTTACCGGAAGCTCGGCGCCGTGGAAATGAGCGCGTGGCGTGTCTGCCGCCTGACCGGCCCGGCGCTCGCGCAGTACCGCTGATTCGGGCCGCCCGCCCGTCGCGCTTTCCCGCCCGGGAGCGCATCAGGGTGCAGCACTGAAAAAATCCGGCTGGCACAGCGTGGTCCGGCTTGCCCCGTCCGCCAACCGGGCTTGCGCTCCCTCCATGATCCTTCCCTTTTTCTGGATCGATGCTTTCACCGACCGGGTATTCTCGGGCAATCCCGCCGGCGTGGTGCTGCTCGCGCACTGGTTGCCGGACGACATCATGCAGCAGATCGCCTGCGAAAACAGGCTGTCCGAGACCGCCTTTTTCTTCCGGACCGGCGCGGACCGCTTTCATCTCCGTTGGTTCACACCCGCCGTCGAGGTGGACCTGTGCGGCCATGCCACCCTGGCCGCCGCGTTTGCGCTCTTCACCCAGCTTGGGCAGGCGGGCCCTCGGATAATTTTTGAAACCCGCAGCGGCCCGCTGCCGGTCGCACTCATGGATGACGGCCTGATCGAACTCGATTTTCCCGCCACGCCGCCCGCACCGGGCGCTGATGCCGCCACTACCCGCGCCGTGGCCGCCGCCCTCGGGCAGACTCCGCGTTGGCTCGGCCATTCCAAGTTCGACCTCTTCGCCGTGCTGCCCGACGCCGCCTCGGTGCGCGCCGTCCGTCCGGATCCGGCCCAGGTCGCCGCCGCCGGGCGGCGCGGATTGATCGTGACCGCCCCCGGCGGGGAGGATTGTGACTTCGCCTCCCGCTTCTTTGCCCCACAAAGCGGGGTGCCGGAGGATCCCGTCACCGGTTCGGCGCACTGCGCCCTTGCGCCCTACTGGGCCGCCCGCATCGGGAAAACCGTCCTCCAGGCCCGCCAGGTCTCTGCGCGCGGCGGCGAATTGCGCTGCACCGTCGCGGGCGACCGGGTGAAGATCGCCGGTCGCGCCGTCCTCTATCTCCGCGGCGAACTGAACGTCTGAGCCGGCCGGTACGCCGCGCAAACGGCGGGGCGGTCATGGTCAGAATCGCGGCGAGAACGGTCGCCAGGACGGGAATTCGCGGGTCTCGATGGGCGTCTTCGCCCGGGTCGGACAACCGGGCGGTGCATCCTCCGGTCGGCCGGAAGTCTCCGGCAATCGCAGCGTCTGCAGCAGCGCCCGGAACGGCCGGCGCACGCTCCAGATCATCCTGCCGGTCCGGAGCGCCGGTTTGCCGCCCGGTGCCCCCGTCCGGCGCCGGGGGTGGGTCTGGATTTCAAAAATATTGGGGCTCATGGCCAGAGACTAACGCCGGCGCGCGTTGCCCGGCAGGGACCGCAACGAGAAATTGTGATGGTCACAGCACCTGATTGATGAAACTGTACCGGCCTCAATCCTCCATCACTGTCGCTGCCCGCGGGAGCGGCGCCGTGTTATCTTTTTCCGCCAACACCATGACGCCGTCTCTCCTCGCCCCCGCTCCGGTTTCCCGCCACGGCGCCGCTGTTCCTTCGTTGGCCGACGCCAGCGAGGCGGACCAGCCGCTGTACGCCGCCCTGGCCGCGTCGCTGCAGCGGCTCATCGAACAGGATACCCTGCGGCCCGGACACCGGGTGCCGTCGGTGCGGCGCATGTCGCTCCAGCGCGGCGTGAGCATCTCCACGGTGCTGCAAGCCTACACCCTGCTCGAAAACCGCGGTTACCTCGAGGCGCGGCCCCAAAGCGGCTACTATGTGCGGCCGCGGCCGCTGCTCAGCGTGCCCGAACCGCGCATGGCCCGGCCCATGGCCCGGCCCGCCTACGTGAGCCTCGGCGACCTGACGGCACGAATGCGGGACCGGGCGCTGGACGCGAACTTCGTGCCGTTCGCCACCGCCTGCCCGCACCATTCGCTGTTTCCCACCAAAAAACTCGCCCGGCTCCTCGGATCCGTCAGCCGGGGCGATCCGACCCTGGTCGGCCGGTATGCGATGAACTGGACGTATGAACCGCTCGCCCGCGAGATCGCCCGGCGTTACCTGCTCGTCGGCGCCCCGCTGCATCACAACGAGCTGGTCATCACCATCGGCTGCACCGAGGCCCTCAATCTCTGCCTGCGTGCCGTCACCCGGCCCGGCGACATCGTGGCGTTGGAGACTCCCGCCTATTTCGGATTTCTCGACATCATCCAGAGCCTCAACCTCAAGGCACTCGAGATTCCGACCGATCCGCGCGAAGGCATCTGCCTCGAAGCCCTCGGCACCGCTTTCGAGCAGAACGACGTCAAGGCCGTCCTCGTCATGCCCAGTTTCCAGAATCCGCTCGGCTCCTGCATGCCCGACGCAAAGAAGGAGCGGCTCTACCGCCTGCTCGCCGATTATGGCGTCCCGGCGATTGAGGACGACATCTACGGCGACCTCCAGTTCTACGACCGCCGCCCCAAGCCGCTCAAGGCCTGGGACACCGACGGCCTCGTCATGCTGTGCTCCTCATTCGGCAAGACGCTCGCGCCCGGCTTCCGCATCGGCTGGACGGCGCCCGGCCGCCAGTTCGAGCGCGTGCGCCACCTGAAATTCACCAACACCATCGGCACCCCCACCGTGCTGCAAAAGGTGCTCGCCGACTTCCTGCGCGACGGCGGCTATGACCATCACCTCCGCTCCATCCGCCGCGCCTACCAAAACCAGATGCACCTGTTTTCCCAGGCCATCGCGCGCTATTTTCCCGCCGGCACCCGGTTCAGCCGTCCGCAGGGCAGCATGATCCTCTGGGTCGAGTTTCCCGCCGGCGTCGACACGCTCAAGCTCCACGCCGACGCGCTCAAGCACCGCATCAACACCGCGCCCGGGCCGCTGTTCTCGGTCAAGGACCGCTATCACCACTGCCTGCGGATGAACTGCGCCATCCCGTGGACCGCGGAGATCGACGCCGCGCTCCGGACCCTCGGCGACCTGGCCCAACGGCAGTTGTAAGCGAATTCCCTGCGCGAAAATCGTCTTCGTCTTTCAGGCTCCGATCAACCACGGTCCCGCCATGCGCCGCCAAGTTGCCATCCTCATTTTCGACGACGTCGAAGTGCTCGACTTCGCCGGGCCGTTCGAAGTGTTTGCCGTCACCGATCAGCTGCACGAGCACGCGGCCTGGAGCACCTTCACGATCGCCGAGACTCCGGGCACGGTGCGTGCCGTCAACGGTTTGAAGATCGTACCCGGCCACACGCTGGAATCCACGCCGGCGCCCGATGTGCTTGTCGTTCCAGGCGGAATCGGAACCCGCGCGCTGCTGCAGCGTCCGGCGCTGATCGAGTGGATCCGCACGCGCTCGAAGCGGGCCGAGATCGTCATGTCCGTCTGCACCGGGGCGCTGTTGCTGGCCAAGGCCGGCCT
>JBAZMN010000058.1:0-7809 GCA_041649735.1 Opitutaceae bacterium
GGCTTGCCGATTTCAGCTAGTTCATTCCCGCTTTACACCGTTCAGCCAGGCGGCAACCGGTCCTACAGGGACTTCAAGAAAGCGACCAGTTCCTGCTTTTCCCCGGCGGTCAACTGAAGTTGCTGCACAAGGTTGAAGTATTCCACTGCATCCTCAAGCGTGAAACATCGGCCGTCGTGCAGGTAGGGCGGGGAATCCTTGATGCCTCTCAATGGGAATGTCTTGATGGTCCCGTCGTGGGCCATCATCATTCCGTTTACCAGCTCCTGCCTGTAAAAACGCTCCGCCTTGAGGTCGTGCATGCTGTTGTCTGTGTAGTAAGGTGCCGGATGACACGAGGCGCACCGGGCCTTGCCGTTGAAAAGCCATTCACCGCGCAGTTCACTCGGGCTGGCCTTGGCCTGGTCGAGCTCGCCGTAAATGTCGAGTTTGGGTGCCGGAGGGAAATCAAGGAGCGCCAGGAACTCCGCCATGAAATGAACCTGCGAGCCTCTTTCCAGAACGTTGATACCCTTCTTGGCGGCCATGCATTGGTCACCGTCGAAGTAGGCTGCGCGCTGCTCGAACTCGGTGAAATCCTCAACCGTCTTGAGAGCGCGCTGGGAACCGAACAGCCGCTGGATATTCACTCCCCGCAAGGAAGGCGTTTCGATGCGGTGTCTGAATTCCTGCGGGCGGATGTCGCCGACAAGATGGTTGGCCCCGTTGGAATGGCCGTTTGCATGACAGTCGAAACAAGTCACGCCCATGCTGGGCCTGTCGGTCCGGCGGTCTTCCGTTGCGTTGAATTGCTGTTGCGGAAACTGGGTCACGAGAAGGCGAAGACCCTCAAGCTGCTTGGGGTTCAGGATGCCGTTAAAAATCTCGTAGTAGTTGTCGATGGTAATCAGACGCCCTTTTGCCACGTCCCCGAGGTCGGGCCGGGTTGTCAGGAAAATGCCGGGGGCCGGGTCTGGAAGGATGTGCTCGGGCAGGTCGAAATCCAGGTCAAAGCGTACCAGCCGCGGAAGTGTTTTCGTTATCATCGGCGGAAAGAGCATGCCCCCCTCCGCGTGGTCAGCGAACGGGAGCGGTTTGTATGGGAAAATCCCTTTCTCCTTAATCTGTTCGGGCGTCATTTTACCAAGCATCTCCCACGTCACGCCCTGGAGTTTGGCAGTTGGACCCACGGGGAGCGGTTTTCCCCCGGACATGACGGAGTCGGCGGTGCCTTTCTTTGCAAGGTCATACCGGGAGTTCAGCAAATCCATGTGCTGTTTGGCCCGCACGGTTTTCACCGCCATCCGTCCGGCCTTGATCTGGTCGAAGGTCTGGTCCTGGTTTGTTGGTCCATAGCTGGAGACAACCTTCTCCTGCTGTTCAGCGACAACTGCGGTGGCGGCCCCCGCAATTGCCAGAATGCATGTTGCGAACAGCCAGAAATAGGACTTCCTTTGATGCTTCATTTTCCCATCATCCTTTCTCTCCGCGATAATTCCGTTCATATCAATCAATATGGCGATCCCGGATTGCTACTTCGAAACCTCCTTGATCGCGTGCTTCACGTCTTTAACCGCCCCCTTCACAGCGTGCTTGACATCCTTGACTGCACCTTCGACCTGGCCCTTGCGTTCGTCGCTTTCACCCTCCTGCTTGAGTCCCTTGTCGCCAGTTATGCTGCCGAAAGCCTGCTTGATCCTGCCCTTTGCCTTGTCGATGAGTTCGCTCATTTTTATCTCCTTTTTCGGGTGAGAGAGCCTTCCGGGCACCATCAGGGCACACTGCCCTTCACGTCTGCCGGATGACAATTTCTATTGCCACTGCAGATCACTGCATCAGGCATGCCACCGCCACACCATCCTGCAAGTGCTTGAATACACAGCCTTCCGGTAAAATCGATTCGAAATAAATGTGTATTTTAACCTAATCAATATGGCCTGGTACCAATCAAAACGACGGGATCCCCTGACGATGCGACGCCGATACAGGGTAACGCGGCGACAAAACCTGGGCGGCCGACATCATGTTAATATTTTCGTCGATTGTACTACTCGATCGCAGCCTCACTGAGTCCGAAAAGCACCTCGACGACATGCTCGCGCTGATCATTGATAAGTTTCAGTGTCCCGTCCTTCAATGATTGACCGTCGAGCGTCAACCGGATCGGGCCTTTGTGTGACGCGGATTGAGTGAAGACGAGATGATAGAAGGTCTGGTAGTAACGATAGTGCAGCTTGAAATTGGTCCAGGAGATCGGAACCCGCGGCTGGAAGCGCAGCGTGTCCACCTGTCGTTCGATACCGAAGATGACTTCATGCAACAGCCGGTAGAACCATGCCGCGGAACCGGTATACCATGTCCATCCACCACGACCGGCGTACGGGGGTTGGCTGTAGATATCCGCCGCCATCACGTATGGTTCGACCTTGTAGCGCTCCACACCCTGCGGGTCCAGCGCGTGGTTTATCGGGTTCAGCATGGATACAAGCGCCGCGGCCTGCCCGCCTCGTCCGGCCAGCGCAAAGGCCATGGCAGCCCATACCGCACCGTGCGTATACTGACCGCCGTTTTCGCGCACACCGGGCGGATACCCCTTGATATAGCCGGGATCGAGAGCGGAACTATCGAACGGCGGAGTGAACAATTGGACGATTCCGAGTTCCTCGCGCACCAGCTGATCCCACATGGAATCCAGTGCCAGCCGGCGATGCTCGGGATCACCGACGCCGGAAATCGTGGCCCAGCTTTGGGTCAGCGAGTCGATCCTGCATTCTGAATTCTGCTCCGAGCCAAGGGGCTCGCCGTTATCGAAGTAGGCACGGCTGTACCACCGGCCGTCCCATGCGTGCTTCTCAATCCGTCCGGAAAGCTCACCGGCCTTTGTCAGGCATTGTCCGGCAAAAGCCTTATCTCCGCGCTGTTCTGCCAGGACGGCGAACCGCGAAAGCACCTCGTGCAGGAAAAAGCCCAACCACACGCTTTCCCCCTGACCGAGATGACCGACCCGGTTCATCCCATCGTTCCAGTCCCCGCTGCCCATGAGCGGCAGGCCGTGCGCCCCGAACTTCAAACCATTATTGATTGCCCGCGTGCAGTGCTCGTAAAGCGTCCCGGTTTGGCCGGAGCGGCCCGGCAGGTCATAATAGCTTTCCTCGCGATAGTTGAGCGCCCTGCCCGTCAGGTAAGGTATCTGCTCGTCGAGCACGCCGGTGTCTCCGGTAAAAATCACATAACGGGAAACAGCGTACGGCAACCACAGATAGTCGTCCGAGCATCTTGTGCGAACGCCGCGCCCAACCGGCGGGTGCCACCAATGCTGAACATCCCCCTCGACAAACTGGCGCCCGGCGCAGCGCAGGATATGCTCCCGGGAAAGGTCGGGCACTTCATGAAGGAGGGCTACACAGTCCTGGAGCTGATCGCGGAAGCCGTATGCCCCGCCCGACTGGTAGAAGCCGCTTCGTCCCCACATGCGGCACGAGAGCACCTGGTACGGCAGCCAGCCGTTCATCAGCACATTCATGGCGGCATCAGGAGTCTCGGCGTAAAGCACACCCAGTTTCTCTTTCCAGAACCGCCATACCTCCTCCAGCGCAACGCGTGCGGCCGCCACACTCTGGTGGCTCTGGATCAGCGCCGTGGCCTCCGCTGTGCTGTTCCCCGCGCCAATTATAAAGACGATCTCCCTCTCCGCCCCCTCGGCAAGCTCCACCCGGACTTGCATCGCGGCACACGGATCCAGGCCGGGACCCACCCGCCCGCCAAGCTTGCGCAGGCGCATCGCCGCCGGGCTCGAAGGGTCGCCATTGCGTCCCAGGAATTCGGCGCGGTCGCCGCTGACGGTTCGCAGTGTCTCGCTGCAGTCGAAAAAAAACACGGAATTGGAAAAATCGCTGTTGTAGCTGTTACGGGCAAGAATCGCGCCTGTCAGTGGCTCAAGCTCGGTCACCACATGCATGGCCTGCCTGGACCGCAGGTCACCGAGCACCAGGTCGGCGGATGCGAAGACGTTGATGACGCGGCTGCGCGTGCTTATATTTCTGATCTTCAACACCAGAAACTTCACGGGCGCGGCGACCGCCACATACGTCGTCAGCTCCGACTTGAGACCGTCCTCACTATGCTCGAAGATGCTGTACCCGAAGCCGTGCCGGCATGAGTATGCCGTGCCGCTGGCGCGAGGCCATGGCATGGGACTGAAGAACCGTCCACTCGACTCATCGCGAATATAGATAACCTCGCCGCTCGGATCGCTGACGGAGTCGTTGCTCCAGGGCGTAAGCCGGCAGAGCTGGGCATTTCCGTACCAGGTGTAGGCACTGCCGCTCTCGCTGACCACTGTGCCGATCCTGGGGTTGGCGATTACGTTGACCCATGGCGCCGGAGTGTGACCGCCGGGCGGGAGGTCGATGATGTACTCGCGCCCGTCCCCCGTGAATCCACCGGTGCCATTGGCGAAAATCAAATCGTCCCGCGGAACCATCGGTATGACGGCCTTTTCCGAAGAAGACGCCTGTTGCGCCGGGGCCATCATCGAGGCCCGCGACAACTGCATGGTCTGCCGCCAGCGTTCCAGCTGTTCGTCAAGAGAACCATCGACATCCCGGATGACGATTCTAGCCACCGCTTGCAGCAGTACACGGTCCTCCTCGGGGAATATGTCAATATGTCTCACGAACACGCCGCCCGGTTTGTCAATCAACTGAGCTTCGGTACCGGCGGTTATAAGCCCCAGGATCTGGTCGTTAAGCACACGCCGGTAACCCGAGGCGTCCTCGTTCCAGATCACCAGGTCGGTCAGCAGGCCACGCATCCTCCAGTAGGCATGCGCCCTCAGCAGGTCACGCACCAGGTGCAGGTTGTCGGTATGACTTACGCGAAGCAGCACGATCGGGAGGTCGCCCGAGATTCCGTAACCCCACAATCCGGACTGGCCTTTTCGATTTCGCCTGAGGATGCTGCCCGTAGCACGGAAAGTGCCGACGGGAAAAATCACGGCTGACGCCAGCTGTCCGTAGTACTGTGCATCCGTTTCGGTTGCCCCCAGGTGTCCCAGGACTGCCCGGCCATGTGTCGCCGCGACCTCGAACACGCGGTCGGCCATCCGGTGATCCTGGTACTTCAATACCAGCGCCATTGCAGCCTCGCGCGTTTGCGCCGCGCCTATGATCAGGTCAACTTGCGCACTGCCGTCGATTGCCAGCTCCACCTTGCGCCGGATCGCCGCACAGGGATCCAGAACCGGTCCGGCCGCTCCAGACAGCGGACCCCAGTCGTTCAGAACGATGGGTTGACGCGGGCTGAGTCCCCTGCCGATAAAACGCAATCGGTCCGTCTCGTAGCTGCACGCTCCTGCATCGCCACCGTCCGCCAGCATCATGCAGAACATCCACGGCGGCTGTTCCTCCGCTGAGCGCGGGCGCCGCGTCATAAGAATGGCGTTGGAGTCCGAAGCGATTTCCGCTTGTACAAACATATTACTGAACGCCCGGTGCAGTTCATCGGTCACGCCCGGCGCCAGGACTACCTCCGTATAGGCGGTGACCAGCAATGACCGGGCGGTCTCCGACCGGTTAAGCAGCTTTATACGGCGAATCTCGAGATCGTCCTCCGTCGAGACCGCGATCTCGGTATGCGTCTCAACCAAATCGTCCTGCCGGCGAAACTCCGCCCGCCCCGACGTGAATATCGCTTCGTAGTGCCTGCCGGCGCGCAGTGTTGGCTGGAACGAATTCGACCAGCAGCGTTTGGTCAGTTGATCGCCTATGAAGCAGAAGACCCCGAATGACTCCGAAGTAGGGTCCTCCCGCCAGCGTGTGATCGCCAAATCGTTCCATCTGCTGTACCCACCGCCGGCCGCGGAAACCATCACGTGGTAACGACCGTTGGACAGCAGATGCACCTCCGGGATGGGCGTGTTCGGATTGGTGAACACCCGGATGGAAGGCTTGTCCGCGGCGGCCTGGATCCGGCGTGTAGCCTGTGCATCCCGGGCATACGGGTGTATCAATGCATTCGCCTTGGGGATGCGTTCCTGAAGCAGGAGGGTCGCGGCCCGAAAATCCGGATTGCGCAGGAACCGACTCTGCATCCTGGGTCCCAGCACCGCGTTCTCCAGAGCAAGCAGACTCATTCCATGATGGTGAGCCATGAACGTCCGGACCACGGCCACACTCTCTCCCTTCTCAACACGGGCGGGCGTGTAGTCGAGGGCTTCGTAAAAGCCATAGGGACTCAGATAGTCTTCCCCGGCCATGCGCCTCAGGTTTGCGCAGGCGTTTTGCGGATCGATTATCAGGGCAAGGACCGAAGCGTATGGAGCGACCACCACGTCCTCTCCAAGCCCGCGCTGCAGACCCAGTCCCGGCACCCCGAAGGCCCGGTACTGATAAATGCCCTCGCCATCCGTCACGTTGTAGCAGGACTCTGAAATGCCCCAGGGCACACCCCGCTGCCGGCCATATTCCATCTGGCGTGCCACGGCCGCACGGCAAGTCTGGTCGAGGAGCGTACCTTTGAAGCCGGGCATCACCAGGAGAGGCATCAGGTACTCGAACATTGAGCCGCTCCAGCTCAACAGCATCTGCCTGCCGTTTGCCGTCGTCATGCGCCTGCCGAGAGCAAACCAATGCTCGAAGGGGATCTGGCCGGAAGCGATTGCCGCATAACTCGCCAGCCGTGCCTCGGATGCCAGCAAATCATAAAAACTGTTGTCCAGCCGGCGATCGGCCACCCAATACCCGATAGCCAGCAGTTTGCGCTTCCGGTCGTATAAAAACTGGAATTCCGCATCCGTTAGATCAGTGCATCGCTGTGCCAGGGCGTCGATATGAAGGATTCGAGACGAGATGCGCTGTGCGCCCATCCGAAAGGCTTCGGCCAGGCGACCACGTCCGTCAGTGGGAGGAAGCGCGGCCAGAGCTTCAGCCGCCCTTTGCGCAAGGCTGCCAAGATCCTTAAGGCTGCCCGCCCGGTCGAGGTCAGCCGTAAACCTTAAAGACTCGCAGTCCATCGAGTCGATATCAAATTCAAGCCACGGTGCCATCTCCATGAGATCAGCCTGAAAAGATCGCACCTGCCGATCAAATGCATTCGCCCACCATGAAGCCTCCGGATACCGCTGCCGATCGAACGATTCGGCAAGCCGTGCCGCCACGGTGCCTAGTTCACTCAGCCAGGCTGCCCTTGCCGACAGAGAATCGGCCCGGTCCAGCAGGAGCCTGTTCACCGACTCCATCGCTTCGCTTGTACCGGCCAGCCCGGTCAGAACAAGCAACGTGTCGCGCAGCCCATCAATCATTCCCGTCGCTAAAACGGGATTCGCGGGAATTTCCAGCAGTCCGCTGCAAAGCACCCTTACATGCGCCACCAGATTGCCGCTGTCGACCGTTGAGATGTAAAGGGGGCGCAGGGCTTTGCGCGTGTTGGTATCGTACCAGTTGAAGAAGTGTCCCCGGAGACGCTCCATCTGTTCCATTGATTCGACAGTGCCGGTCGTGCGATCAAGCAACTGCCCGCAGCTCAGATATCCCATATCGTACGCGGTCAGGTTTGACAGCAGCGCCAGGCCCATGTCCGTCGGGCTGGTGCGGTGGGCAATACGGTGACCGGTGTGATTCTGAAAATTATCGGGAGGCAGCCAGTTCTCCTGCGGTCCGGTGAACACCTCGAAGTAACGCCATGTGAGCCTTGCGATTCGGCGCAGGAAACGGACATCACTTTCGTCGAGCAACGTCGAACCTGACTGCAACGGCCGGCTGACCCACCATGCCACCATCGGTGACAGGAACCACAACAGCAGGATCAGGCCCGCCGACACGCAGGTGAATT
>JBAZMN010000059.1:0-7804 GCA_041649735.1 Opitutaceae bacterium
AAATGGATCGGGCGCAGCAAGCCTGCGCCTCTGCAGTTTTCGGAGGTTTTCGGATAGCCTCAGGCTCCCAGGCTGTCACCCTGCCGCGCCCTCCGGTTCGGTTTCCTCCTGCACCGCGGCCTTGAAAGCGTCGATTTGATCGGAATTACCCAGCACCAGCACCTCATCGCCGGCATGCAGGATTTCCTCCGCCCCGGGGGTAAGGATGCGGGTGCCGCCCCGGTTGATGCCCGCGACCTGCACTCCGCTGTGGCGGGTCGGCGCCAGCGCGGCCAGGGTGCAATCCACGCTCTTGCTGCGGGCCGGCACCGTGACCGCCTCCATGCGCACCTCGTCAAATCCTGTCGCGACCGGCTCGGCGCCGGAGACGGCGGTGAGAAACCGCTTGGCCGCGGCCATCGGCTGTCCCGCGCCGATCAGCAGCACCCGGTCGCGCGGATACAGGACTGTCTCCGGCGGCGGATTCACGATCATGTATCCCTGGCGTTCGATGCCGACGACCGAGCAGCCATATTTTGCCCGCAGCGCCAGCTCGGTCAGGGTGCGGCCGCGGCTGTCGGCGAGGTCCGGCAGAACGCATTCCGAGATGTTGAGATTCCATTCGTCGTGCGGCCGCAGCCAGGGCGCCGCGGTGGCCGAGCCCCGGTCGCCCGCCCCCGCCAGGACCTCGTTCAGCCCCACCTCCAACTCGCTGTGCCAGTAGATGAGCCGGCGCCACAAGACCGCCAGGCCCGCGACCGCGAGCAGGCTGATGGCGACCAGCAGCCAGCGGGTGACATTGCCCAGCGGCAACACGGCGGAAAGCCACAGGAACATCCCCGCGCCGGCCACGGCCTTCAAGGCCGTTTCCACGATGGGGCGCAGCACGGCGGCCCGCTGCTGCCCGGCCGTCGACACCTCGGCATAAAGCAGCGCCAACGCGGAAATATTGCGCCAGATGGCCACGAGCGGCGCCAGCACCACCAGCCCGAGCAGGGACCAGAACCCGATCTCGGGGGCGTACGGGAAAAGCCAGTCGCGTCCCACATATTGCCGCACCGTGCTGAACATCTGCTCGGAGAAGACCAGCAGGCCGGTGACAAACAGGATTTCCACGCCGATCTGCACCAGACGTTTCTGGCTGAGCTGCCACAGGCGGTTGCGCCGGGCGCGCTGCTGCAGGCGCTCCAGCAGATGCTGGTAATAGTTGATCCAATCCTGCAGCAGCCCGGGTTCGCGGGCGACCAGCCACCGGCTGATGCCGTTCGCCTGCCGCGTCAGCACGGGCGCCGCCAGCGCGGTGAGCAGCGAAACCCCGACCGCCAGCGGATAAAACCGTTCCGGCACGGCTCCCACCGACACGCCCAGCTGGGCGATGATGAAGGAGAATTCACCGATCGGCGTCACCGACAGCCCCACCCGCAGCGCATCCCTGGTTTCGGTGCCGGTCGCGATCAGGCCGAAGGTGCTCGCCAGCAGCCGGGCAAAAACCGTCAGCACCGCCAGACCGAAGATGAGCCCGGCGTTGCCGCTCATTTCGCCGATGTTGATCTGCATGCCGATGGCGACGAAGAACACCGCGCTGAACACGTCGCGCAGACCTTCGAACGTACGGTCCACCTGCGCCCGCTGCGGCGTCTCGGCCACGATGGCGCCGAGCAGAAACCCGCCCAGGGCCAGCGAGTAGCCGGCGCGCTGGGCGAGCAGCGCCATCGTGAGCAGCAGTCCGGCCACCATCAGCGTCTGCAGCTCCTCGGCGGCGCTGAGGCTCAGTTTGCGCAGCAGCCACGGGACGATCAGCAGACCGCCGATGCCGGCCAGCGCCACGAAGGCGCCCAGCAGTCCCAGGGTCTCACCCAGCCGGGCCGCGCCGGTCTGCCCGAACTGGACGAAGGAACTGAGCAGCGTCAGCATCACGACGGCCACCATGTCCTCGAGGACCGTCATGCCCGTCGCGAGCTGCCCGACCTTTTCGTGCGTCAGCCCGGTCTCGGCCAGCACCTTGCTGATGACCGCCGAGCTCGAGACCAGGAGCATGCTCGCGAGGAAAAAGCTCTCCGTCGGGGTGAAGCCGAGCAGGGTGCCGGCCAGCCGCGCGAGATTGAAGACGATGATCGCACTCGTGAAGGTCGCGATGAGCAGGGAGAAGCCGAGCCGGCGCAGCTTGTGCAGGCTCAGGCGCATCCCGATCGAAAACATCAGGAACACCAGCCCGACCTGGGAGAGCGTTTCGATGCGGCTGATGTTCGACACGAGCGAGAACGGCGGCGTGTACGGCCCCACCACCATGCCGGCCGCCAGATAGCCCACCACGACCGACAGGTGCAGCCGCTGGCAGACCCAGCCCACCACGCCGGCCACCATGACGACGATCGCCAAATCCTGGATGAAATTGATACCCTGCATAGGCGGTTTTTTGCGCCTGCGTCCGATCACTTTGAAAACGCTCTGAAACGACCCGCGGTCAAGCGCATCCTCGGGGTGCATCCGCTTCCGCCACCCCGGACGGATGCTCCGGACCGCACACCCGGTTTCACCTCTGAAAATGCTTTTGACAATTTTCCCGGCCGACGATTGCTTGGCTTGGGTTGCACCCAACCGCCGCTCCACCCTAACGACATGGCCAGCAATTTGTTTGGTTATTTTTCGAACGACATCGGGATCGATCTAGGCACGGCGAACACCCTCGTGTACGTGAAGGACAAGGGCATCGTCCTGCGTGAGCCTTCGGTGGTGGCCATCAGTACGTCCTCGCGCAAGGTCCTGGCGGTCGGGGAAGAGGCGAAGCGCATGCTCGGCCGCACGCCCGGCAACATCCAGGCCATCCGGCCGATGAAGGACGGCGTCATCGCCGACTTCGACATCACCGAGGCGATGCTCCGCTATTTCATCCGCAAGGTGCACAGCAACTCCTTCCGCGTCGCGCCGCGCGTCATCATCGCTATTCCCTCGGGCATCACCGAGGTCGAAAAGCGCGCCGTGAAGGAGTCGGCCACGCACGCCGGCGCCCGCGAGGTGCTCACGATCGAGGAACCGATGGCCGCCGCCATCGGGGTCGGCCTGCCGGTCGACGAACCCGCCGCCAACATGATCGTCGACATCGGCGGCGGCACGACGGAGATCGCCATCATCTCCCTCGCCGGCGTCGTGTTCTCCAAGTCCATCCGTGTGGCGGGCGACGAGCTCGACAACGCCATCATCAATTACATGAAGCGGGCCTACAACCTCCTCATCGGCGAGCGCACCGCCGAGGAGATCAAGATGAAGATCGGCTCCGCCTACCCGCTCGAGGAGGAACTTTCCATGGAGGTCAAGGGCCGCGACTCGGTGGCCGGCCTGCCGAAGACGATCCACATCACCTCGCAGGAAATCCGCGAAGCCCTGGGCGACACCATCGCCGCCATCGTCGACGCCGTGCGCAACGCCCTCGAGCGCTGCCCGCCCGAGCTTTCCGCCGACCTCGTCGACCGCGGCTTTGTCATGGCCGGCGGCGGCTCGCTCATCCGCAACATCGACCGCCTGCTCAGTGAAAAGACCGGCCTGCCCGTCACGATTGCCGACGATCCGCTCAGCGCCGTCGCCAACGGCACCGGCGTCGTGCTCAGCGACCTCAATTTTCTGCTGCCGCACTTCACCAGCGAGGCGAAAAACTGACGCGCCGGCCGGACCGGCCGGGAGGGGCATCAGGAGAAGGAGGACGGGCAGGCCCGGGTTCCCGTCCGCGGCGAAATATTCGGATCGATTCATGCGTCTCCCGGAGTAACGTTCACCGCTGCCCGTGCCCTCCAAACGTTTCGATCAAGCCAAGCCCTTTGCCGCCCTCGGCATCGTCGTGCTCGCGTGGCTCCTGCTGCCGGTCGTGGTGAAATCGTTTCTCCGGGTGAGCTTCTTCGAGATGCAGGCGCCCATCCAGGCCGCCGCTTCCTATGTCCGCGACCTGCAGGAATACTGGACGGAGCGCGCCCACTCGAAAAACGAGCTCATCCAGGCGGGGAACGAACTCCGGCACGTCTACGCCGGCTACGAATTCCAGGTCCAGCAGGCCGACGCCCTGCGCGCCGAGATCGCCCGCCTCGAAGAGCTGCTCCGCCTGCCGTCCAATCCCGATTTCCGGTTCGAGCCGGCCCGGGTCGCCCGGCGCGACCTTTCCGGCTGGTGGCAGCAGCTGGTCATCCGCAAGGGCGCCAATTTCGGCATCCCGGTGGGCGCGCCGGTCGTTTACAGCGGCGGCGTTGTCGGCCGGGTGCGGGAGGTCCACGCCTATACCGCGGTCGTCGACCTCATCACCAGCCCCAGCGTGCGTCTCGCCGCCACCATTGAGGACGACAGCCGTCCGGTGAGCTACCAGGGCGGTCTCAATCCTCCCCTCGCCCCCGCCCGCGGCCTGGTGGAGTTCGTGCCGCCGGACATTTTCGCCTCCGCCACCACGCCCAAGCGGCTGGTCACCTCCAGCCTCGGCGGCGTGTTCCCGGCCGGCCTCACGATCGGCTCCGTCACCCGGCTCGAGGCCAGCACCGACGGACTCTTCAAGAGCGGCGAGGTCTCGCTCGACCCGCGCCTGTCCGAACTCACCGAGGTCACCGTGCTCGTGCCGCTGCATCCAGACTAGGCGCCGGCCGCCTCCGTTCCCCATGCACCGCCGCTGGTTGATCCCCTTCGCCACCATGCTCCTGCTCTGGAGCCTGGTCATGCAGCTCAACCACTATCTTGCGCCGCACGGCGCCTATCTTTTCATCGGCGGCCTGCTTGTGACTTTCGGCGCCCTGCGGCTGGGCCTGCGCAACGGCCTCGCGGCTTCCCTGCTCACCGGCCTCGCCATCGACGCGGTCGAGCCGGTGCCCTTCGGCACGCACCTGCTGCTTTTCGCCGTCATGCACCTCGTCATCTTCCGCATCCGGACGCGCTTCCCGCGCGAGGAGCCGATCTTCGGCGTGGTGGTTGCGCTGCTCGCCAACCTGGCGCTCTTTCTCGGCCTCTCCTTTGTCACCCTGGGCGACCACCCGGCCGCCGGCGCCGCCTGGTTGCGGATTTTCGCCGATCTGGGCTGGTCGCAGCTTTTTATCGCGCTCACGGCCCCGTGGTTCTTCGCCCTCCAGGAGCGGGCGCTCGGGCTCGGCCGGGTCGACCTGGCCGAGGAAAACCGTCATCCGTTCTGAAACCGCCCCGCCGCATGCCGCCGCGCCCGAAATCCCTGCAGGATGTCCCCCGTGCTGAAGCTTTTCGCCGGCGCCCCGGTTCCGCGCACCCGCCGCCGTGAGCATCATCGAAACCTACAAGCCGCAGCGGCCGCGCCTCCTGCTTTTCCACTTCCTGATCGGCGGAATCATGCTCGTGCTCGCGACCGGCCTGGCCTACCGCCAGCTCTTCCGGTCCGGCGACTACGGCGAGCGCGAGCGCCTCCAGAACCAGCGCCGCGTGCTGGTGCCCGGGCCGCGCGGCAACATCTACGACCGCGCCGGCCGCCTGCTCGTGGGCAACCGGTCGCGGTTTGCGGTCACGCTCTATCTCGACGAGCTGCGCCGCGAATTCCGCACCGAGTACATCGAGATCGTGCGCCATTATCGGGAGAGCGAAACGGAGGGCGACATCGCCCGCAGCGACCGCCCCTCGCCCGGCCAGCTTGAGCAGATCGCCCGCGCCCAGGTGGTCCAGCGTTATCTGGACCAGATCAACCGGCTGCTGGGCCGCAGCGAAAAAGTCGATCTGCGCGACCTCAACCGCCACTTCCAGCAGCAGCTGCTGCTGCCCTACATCCTGCTCGACGACCTGAAGCCCGGGGAATACGCCCGGCTGATCGAACGCCTGCCGGTCGAATCCCCGCTGCAGGTCTACACCTCCAGCACCCGCTTCTACCCCTACGCCGCCGCGGCCGCGCACACCCTCGGCTACGTCGGGACCAGCGAGGAGGTTTCCGTGCAGGACGTGCCGGGCGAGGATCTCAAGACCTACGCGTTCAAGGGCACCGTCGGCCGCGATGGACTCGAATTGCGGTACGATGCCCTGCTCCAGGGCGAGACCGGCGGCACGATCTACCGGGTCGACCCGGCGGGTTTTCGCGTCAATCCGCCCCTGCAAAAGCGCATGCCGGTGCAGGGCCACAACCTGGTCACCAGCCTCGACATCGACCTGCAGCTCGCGACCGAGCAGGCGATGAAGCAGTTCGACAACCTCAAGGGCGCCGCCGTCGCCCTCGACGTGCACACCGGCGAGGTGCTCGTGCTGGCGAGCATGCCGGATTACGACCTGAACGAATTCTCGCCGCGTCTGAGCGCCGCCGCCGCGCAGGACATCAACGACCGCGGCGCCTGGACCAACCGGGCGATCGGCGGCGTGTATCCGCCCGGCTCCACCTTCAAGCTCATCACCACCCTCGCCGGCCTGCGCAGCGGCCGCCTGACCGCCGACGGTTCGACCGCCGAGTGCGACGGCATCATGCGGATCGGCGGCCGCAATTTTTACTGCGACAAAACCGCCAGCGGCTACGCCCACCACGGCGTCATCGCCCTGCGCGAGGCCATCGCCCAGAGCTGCGACATTTTCTTTTACACGCAAGGCCTGCAGATCGGCCCTAACCTGATCGCCGCCGAGGCCCGCCGCTTCCACCTCGACCAGCCCACCGGCATCGACCTGCCGCACGAGACCCGGCGCATGCTCATCCCCGACCCCGCCTGGAAGCAGCAGGTCAAGGACGAGGCCTGGTTTGACGGCGATACGGCGAACATGGCCATCGGCCAGGGCTTCATCGGCGTCACGCCGCTCGGGATGGCCTGCTTTGTCGCGTCCCTGGCCCGCGGCGAGACCACAACCAAGCCCACCTTTGTCCACGACCCGAACCGGGCGCCGCAGCACACCGAGCCGATCGGTCTCGCGCCCGGCCAGTACGCCGCCGTGCTCGACGGCATGGAGGGATGCACGACGCGCGGCACGGCCAAGATTCTGACCGCGAATTTCCTGCGCATCCCCGGCCTGCGCATCGCCGGCAAGACGGGCACGGCGCAAACCGGCCCGCTGAATGCGATCATCAACATCGCCTGGTTTGTCTGCTTCGCGCCCATTGACGACCCCCAGATCGCGGTGGCGGTGGCCATCGAGGGCGACACGCCGGGTGAGACCTTCGCCGGCGGCCGCTATGCCGCGCCCGTGGCCCAAGCCGTGCTGAAGGCCTGGTTCGAAAAAAAGCAGCACGGCGGGGCGGCCCCGGCCCGGCTCACCGCCAATTGAACCGGATCCATGCCCTTGCACCACGGATAGGCACGGTTGTCCCGGAGGACCGGCAACCGGGGCGAGAGGCATCCCGTCGCTTCACACAGTTGGGATTATGCAGCCGATCGAGGTGTTCTGCCGGCCGGCAGAATGCCGTCCCCGCCTTCGCCGAGCTGCGGCGAGGCAAGCCGGCAGGTTTTTGAGGTTGAAGGTTCAAGCTCGCCAGGGACGGCGAGCTCCACCTTTTGGTGTGACGGCTGCTCGATGAGGATTTTGGTTCAACGGCATGAGTCCGGCTCGGCGGTGGTGGACCGAAAACGTGAACGCAGGATGTGTTTCATTCTGCAGCTGTGCCCATCGGTGTTGATCCGTGGTGTCCGGCTGAATTGGGCCAACTGAGGAGCCGTCGTTCCGCCCGCAGGGTCCGCCGCGCGCGGCGGAACACCGCCTGCGGCTCCGGCCAGGTCTCCCGCGGGCCGTAGCGCAGCCGCTGCAGATCCGCTTGCACATCCCCGGCCTCGACCCTCCATTCCCGGCCCTCGACTTTCGACCTTCGACTTTCGGCCAGCCGGCGCAGCCATCGTCCCGCCTCGCGCCGCACGGGATCAGCCCTGGTGTGTCG
>JBAZMN010000060.1:0-7755 GCA_041649735.1 Opitutaceae bacterium
GTTTGCAGGACGAGAAGAAGGGCGGGGACCCAGGGAAGCATGGGTAAACGTGATTCCGCGCTTCCTTCTCCCGGTATTTCCGTGATTAGCTCTCATTGAGTCATGCCCGCCATCCGCATTCTGTCCGATCGCGTTGCTAACCAGATCGCCGCCGGCGAGGTGATCGAGCGGCCCGCTGCGGTGGTTAAGGAGCTGGTTGAAAACAGTCTGGATGCCGGCGCCACCCGCATCGAAGTGGAGTTCCGGGAGGGTGGACGGGCCTACATCCGGGTCGAGGACAACGGCTCGGGGATGACACGGGACGACGCGCTGCTTTCGCTCGAGCGCCACGCCACGAGCAAGATCGCCGAGGCGGCCGATCTCGACCGGCTGGCCACGTTCGGTTTTCGAGGCGAGGCGCTGCCTTCCATCGCGAGCGTGTCACGCTGCGAACTGCAGACGCGGTCCTCGGGCGAGGAAGCGGGCACGGAAATCCTCGTCAACGGCGGCAAATTCGTGCACGTGCGCGATTGCGGCCGGCCGGTGGGCACGCGCCTGGTGGTCTCGCACCTTTTCAATTCTGTGCCGGCGCGGCGCAAGTTTCTCAAAAGTGATGCCACCGAGAGCGCGCACATCATCCATTGCGTCCGACTGTATGCACTCGCCTGCCCGCAGGCGGCATTCACCCTGATTGAGGATGGACGCGTGATTTTCCGGTCGCCGGAATGTGCGACCACGGCCGAGCGCGTGGCGGAGGTCTTCGGGCGGCAGATCGCGGAGTCACTGCTGAACGTTGAGGCGGCGGAGACCGGGCTGCGACTGCGTGGTCTGATCGGCCGGCCCGGAGTTGGGCGCGCCACGCGGCATGAGATGATCACGTTTGTGAACCAGCGGCCGGTCGACAGCCGTACGCTCAGTTACGCGTTGATCGAGAGCTACCATGAATCGATTCCGAAAGGGCGTTATCCCCTGGCATTTCTGTTCCTCCAAATCGATCCCGCCGCCGTCGATGTGAATGTGCACCCGGCGAAGCGCGAGGTGCGCTTCCGCAACGAGGCGCAAGTGCGGGCTTTTGTCATCCGGGCGGTGCTCGCTCAGCTGCGGGAGGATGGTGGCGCACCGAGTGCCGCCGCCGCGTCCGAGGGCGGAGCCAAACGGCAACCGGCTTCAGGGGCGCCACTGGTTCCGACGGCCATGGTCCCGCCGGTGGAATCACGGATCGCCGCGCCCTTCCCGGTCTACCGGCCCCTCGTGCCGCCGGCCCCGGCGACCACGGCAGCCGGGGCTGCCGCCCCGACGAGCGATGTCCTGCCGCCGGGGGCGGAACGGAAACTCAAGACCGGCTGGCGTTATGTGGGCCTTGCGCATGGGGTCTTTGCGCTTTTCGAGACAGACGCCGGTCTCGTCTTGCTCGACCGGCGCGCGGCGCATGAACGGATCTGGTACGAGCGCCTCCGCTCGTTGTTTGCCGCCGGGACGGCCGGCACCCAGCGCCTGCTCCTGCCCGTGCCGGTCGAGCTCGATGCCATTGCCAGCGCGCTGCTCATCGACCGGCTGGCATTTCTCAACGCCCATGGCTTTGAAATCGTGGAGTTTGGCCGTAATTTCTTCCGGGTGGAGGGCGTGCCTGAATGGATGGAGCCCGCCAATGCCGAATCGTTCCTGCGCGATCTTTTAGGCGCGTTGCGCGATGGTCGGCTGACGGCAAAAGATCTGGACCTCGCGCGGGACGAACTGGCCCGGCTCGCCGTCGTACGGGCCGTCCGCATGCCTGACGGTACCAGCGAGCCGGAGATGCACGCACTGGTTACGCAGCTTTTTTCCTGCCGGCAGCCATTGACCAATCCCGCCGGCCGGCCAACGTACGTCGAGTTCAGCCACGGCGAACTCGCGCGGCGTTTCCAAAAATAGGCACCCAACGAAGATCGCTCGGCTTTGGCACCGGATTGGCTTCAGAAGTTTAACCACGCATTTGTTCATGCCCGTTAAAGTTGCTAAAAAAACCCGCAAGGTCACGGCGGCCAAAGTCCGCTCACCGTCCACGCCGGTCCGTGCCGGTACCGACGTGCTCAAGCAGGCCATTCTCCGGCACTTGCAGTACACCCTCGCACGCGACCCCGGCACGGCTACGGTCCGTGACTGGTGGATTTCCACCGCCATGGCCGTCCGTGACTGCATTTTGGAGCGCTTTATTGCCACCCAAGGCATCCACAACGGGAGCAACGTCCGCCGGATCTACTATTTCTCGATGGAATATCTCATGGGCCGTTTGCTGGAGACCAATCTGCATAACACCGGCCTCTACACGGACGCAGTCACCGCGGTGCGCGAACTCGGTCTTGATTTTACCGCCCTGCGTGATGCCGAGGAGGACATGGGCCTCGGCAATGGCGGCCTCGGGCGTCTGGCCGCCTGTTTTCTTGATTCGCTGGCGACGCACGATTTTCCCGCGATCGGCTACGGCATTCATTACGAATACGGCCTCTTCAAGCAGGAGTTCGTCAATGGCCACCAGGTTGAGCACCCGGATAACTGGATCATTTTTGGTGATCCGTGGGAGATCGTCCGGCCCGAATATACGCAGCGCGTGCAGCTTTACGGACAGGTCGAGCACGTTTTCGATGATCGCGGCAACTCACGGCCTCGCTGGGTCGACACCAAAACCGTCCTCGGGGTGCCCTACGACATCCCGATCGCCGGCTATGGCACCAAGACGGTGAATTTTCTCCGGCTCTGGGGATCGAAAGCCACCGAGGAGTTCGATTTCGCCACCTTCAATCAGGGTGGATACGTCGAGGCGGTTCGCGAGAAGGCCGTCGGAGAAAGCGTCTCCAAGGTGCTTTACCCGAACGACAAGACGGAGAATGGCAAGGAGCTGCGCCTGGTGCAGCAGTATTTCTTTGTTGCCTGTTCGCTCCGCGATCTCATCCGCCGGCATCGCAAACAGCCGGGGAATACCTGGGAGAATTTTTCCGACAAGGTCGCCATCCAGCTCAACGACACCCATCCAGGCATCGCGATTGCAGAACTGCTGCGCATCCTCCTCGATGAGGAGGACCTGCCGTGGGACAAGGCGTGGCCGATCGTCACGCGCACCTTCAGTTACACGAATCACACGCTGTTGCCGGAGGCGCTCGAGAAATGGAGCGTGCCGCTTTACCAGCGCGTCCTGCCGCGTCATCTGCAGATCATCTATGACATCAACGTGCGCCTCATGGAGGCGTGCGAGCTCCAGTGGCCCGGTGACGACCAGAAGAAGCGCGATTGTTCCCTAATCGAGGAGAACGGCGCCAAGATGGTGCGCATGGCACACCTTTCCGTCGTTGGTTCGCACGCGGTCAACGGCGTCGCGGCACTGCACACCGAGCTGCTCAAGCGCGATCTGTTTCCCCATTTCGACGCCCTCTACCCGGGTCGTTTCAACAACAAGACCAACGGCATCACTCCGCGCCGGTGGCTGTTGCAGTGCAATCCGCGTCTGGCCCGGCTCGTGACGGACCGCCTCGGTTCCGGATGGACGCGGGATCTCGACCGGCTCCGCCGGCTCGAAAAATGGGCCGACGATCCGGAATTTCAGCGCGAGTTCATGGCGATCAAGCGGGCCAACAAACAGGACCTCGCCGCCGTGATTCATGCCGAGTGCGACGGACTCGAAATCTCGCCCGATGCCATCTTCGACGTGCAGATCAAGCGGCTGCACGAGTACAAGCGGCAGCATCTGAATCTGCTGCACATCCTCGCGCTTTACCGGCGGCTGTTGCAGAATCCCGGGCACGACATGATCCCCCGGGTCTTCATTTTTGCCGCCAAAGCCGCCCCCGGCTACGACGTCGCCAAGAACATCATTAAGGCCATCAACGCCGTCGGCGCCCGCATCAATACCGACACCCGGATCAATGGCCGGCTGAAGGTCGTCTTCCTGCCCAATTATCGCGTATCGCTCGCGGAAAAAATCATCCCTGCGGCCGACGTTTCGGAGCAGATCTCCACGGCGGGCAAGGAGGCTTCGGGCACGGGCAACATGAAACTCGCCCTGAACGGGGCGCTCACGGTCGGCACCCTTGATGGTGCCAATGTGGAGATCCAGGAAGAGGTGGGTGCAGAGAACATTTTCATTTTTGGCCACCCGGTGGAGAAGATCGAGAAACTGCGCCGGCAGGGCTATAATCCCTGGGACTGGTATCACCGGGACGAGGAATTGCGCGCCGTTGTCGACTGGCTTGGCTCGAATTACTTCACGCCCAATGAGCCTCCCGGCATGCTCACCCCGGTGCATCATAGTCTGCTCGAGGGCGGCGATCCCTTTATGGTGCTCGCTGATTTCCGCCTGTACAGCGACTGCCAGGCGCTTGTCGACGCCGCCTATCGGGACAAAAAACGCTGGTCGCACATGGCTGTCCTCAATACCGCCCGCGTCGGCAAATTTTCCAGCGACCGGACTATCCGCGAATATGCCCGGGACATCTGGAAACTCGAGCCGATCCCCGTGAAATAGGCGCAGCTCCAGCACGTGCTGGAATAATTTGCGTGAGCCACAGAAAGTTCGCCACTCGGTGCCGGTTTCCTTCAGGCTCACTTTTGTGCGACGTCTTGCTTCAATCGTCCTGCGTTTTTTTGCTGCACTGGGCGCGCTGTTCCTCCTGCTGATCCTGCTTGCGATCTGGTATCGGCTGCCACTTGCAGCCTGGACGTTGCGCCAGGTCCTGCTGGACGCGGGGGCCTCGCCGCGAGAACTCGAGGTTGTGGCCCTGCAACCACATCGGGTGGTCATCGCGCCGCTCGAGGGAATCTGGCGGGGACAGCAATTCCATGTTGATTCCATTGCCGTCATCCGGCCCGATTTGTTTTCCCGATCACTCGGACATATCGAGATCAAGGGGATCAGCGTGGTTCTTGACTCGGCTCAGTTGAAGACGATCGCCGGGCCGCCGGCTGCCCCAACCGCGAATCGGGCGCTGACACCGGCAGATGCAGCGCCGGTGATTACGTTTGACGATTTGTCAATTGAAGGCCGCCTCGTGCTGCACGCACCCCGGACAGACCAGATGCTAGCATTTACGGTGGTGGCAAAACCAGAGGCTTCGGGGCACAGGGTGAAAGCCGAGGTTGGGCTTGTCGGGCCGGGGGTGAGCGTTGAAGGACAGGGAAACTGCGATTTTGCCCGATCTGCTGCCGAGTTTGTATTGACGAAAGCTCAGGTGGATTTGGCCTGTTGGAGCGAGCTTTGGGCGCAAACCGCGCCACGATCGCTTGGGCGCTGGGCAGTTGGCGGGCAGGTGGCGGCTAGCGGACGGGGAAGACTGACGGATGGCCGCTTCGCAGGTCAGTTAAGCCTCTCCCTGCACGATGGGGTGCTGGGCAATGCAGATCGGAAGATATCCCTTGGAGGCATTGAAGGCGAGGTGATGTTGTCTGATGCGGTCAACTTTGTCACCGCGCCTGCGTCGTGGGTGAAGATACGAGAGACGCGCATCGGGGATGTCCTCTTGCGCGACGCCGCGGTTTGCTTCCACCTTCAAAACATCCATGAGGCCTGCATTGAGTCTGCCGAAGTCACGGCTTTCGGGGGGAAGATATCGGCGGAGCCGTTTGTCTTTGATCCCGCGGTGGTCGATTACCCGGTCACGCTGCGCTGTGAGGGTATCCGAGTGGAGGAAATACTGGCGCTTTTCCCCGCCGTGCGAGCCAAGGCCACAGGTCTGGCCGACGGCCGGGTGCCCTTGCACTATCAATCGACAGGGTTAAGCCTTGATCGCGGGTGGGTGGCTTTAAGGGCCGCCCAGCCCGGCACCTTGCAGATTGCCCAGCCCGGCTTGCTTACGGGCAATCTTTCCCCGCAGAATGCGGCCTATCCGACCTTGCAAGCCATCGAGACTGGCATGCTGAACCTCCGGTTGACCGAATTACGGGCGGAGATATACCCATTGAACGCCCCGGCGAACCGTTCGGTACAAATCCGCATTGCCGGCGAGCCATTGGATGCAAATATCAAGGCGCCGGTATCGTTTGAAGTGAATGTGAACGGGCCGATCGAAAAACTGATCAATTGGGGTATCGATTCCCGGCTAAAAATGCCCGCAGAATAATTGCCGGCTTTGGCAAACCTGGATTGCGTTACTCTGAGTAACCTTGCATCCTCCTTTTATGAACCGCCGATTCCTCGCGTTCAGTGCTATGCCCCTGCTGTTGGCTGCCTGTCTGCACGTCAAAACCGAGCCCATCGAAGTGAAACCAATCCATGTCACGGTTGATGTGAACGTGAAGGTCGACAAGGCCCTTGATGATTTCTTTGGCGATCTGGATAAGAAATCCACCACTCTGGAAACTCCCGCTCAAAAGTAACCGTCATGAAAACGCTCTGGATTCGCTTCCTATTCGCAAGTGCAGCTTTCGTTTTTGCGGCCGCCACGATCACGCTTTTTGCCGAAGATCTCAGCGTGGTAAAGCAGCGCATGGCTCAGCGCCTGCCCGCAGTCGATGCGCTGAAGGACCGTGGTCTGGTTGGCGAGAATAACCGTGGCTATCTCGAGGCGCGTGGTTCGCTTTCTGGTGACGAGGGGAAGATGGTTTCAGCGGAAAATACTGACCGTGCCACAGTCTATGCGGCGGTGGCGCGGCAGACCGGTTCGTCATCCGATCAGGTCGGTCGTACCCGGGCCCGGCAGATTGGGCAAAATAGCAAATCAGGCGTCTGGCTACAGGACGAAAGTGGTCATTGGTATCAGAAGCGGTGAAGGGTGGACGCAGAGGATAAAAGCCTGCGCGCCGGGTGAAATGAACCCGACGGCTGGGTGGTCTTGAGATTGGCTGCGACTTTCGCGGACAAGAGCTTGGGCCCACAGGTGAGTGAATGCAGGCCTCATCCATGCGCATTGGTTCAACAGGTAGGCAGTACTGAGCGCCTGTTGATGTGCAATCCGAGAGTGGCGCCTGCCGAAGCGCTCTCTGGCAGAGAGCATGTTGTATCGGCAATTCAATTACCACTTTAGTGTGCCCCTGCTGGTGTCTTTCGCCGGATACCAAGCCAGACAAAATGAGCGGTCAGCATCGTCGGTATGTGGGCTAATCAGCAGTTTGTTTTTTGGAAAATATTGCATAACTGATTGATTATTAAATTAATACGATAAAAAAAATAAGGTCGGATAAAAGGGGCTTGATTCAAGGGGTCATGCACCCATTGTGCACCCTCCCTTCTTTCAAGGCAGCCTGCCGAATAGGTGGGTGAAAGGAGTAATGTCCGCCAGATCCACGGTTCCTTCCCAACGCAATTGCTGTTTTGTCGGGAAAAGTGTTGACGGAAAAAGGGCCGGTTGTCTTAGTGGAAATCTTTCCCTCTGAGGGAAGAGGTTCTTTGAGATTTACTTTGTGCGATTGATTGGGACCCCCAATCAACCTTAAATATTTAGAATACGCGTGTGAGAGTAATCTCACGCGCAGCGTAGTTCGTGAATCACTAGGTTCCGAACTCTCTTTTCGGAGAGTTTGATCCTGGCTCAGAATGAACGCTGGCGGCGTGGTTAAGACATGCAAGTCGAACGGGCTTTCGTGAAGGGCAACCGGATCGAAAGTCAGTGGCGAACGGGTGCGTAACACGTGAACAATTTACCTGCGAGTGGGGAATAGCTCGTCGAAAGGCGAATTAATACCGCATGTGGTTGGTGACCGCATGGTTGCCATACTAAAGCCGGGGACCGCAAGGCCCGGTGTTCGCAGAGGAGTTCGCGGCCTATCAGCTAGTTGGCGAGGTAACGGCTCACCAAGGCTAAGACGGGTAGC
>JBAZMN010000061.1:0-7706 GCA_041649735.1 Opitutaceae bacterium
CCTTCTCGCTCGACTTGATGGCGATCTCCTCGGGCGCGATGCCCTTCACGCCGATGAGATACTCCCGCACATCCTCGGAGTGAATCTTGCCGGAGCCACGCTGCTCCTTGCCCGTGCGTTCAACCTGGATCAGGCAGATGGGCCGGATGTTGATGTTGGTATTGGCCTCGTGTTCCTTAGCGCTATCCTCCAGCCGGGCGCGGTGTTCGAGCGCGGCGAGGAGCGTATCCTTCCAGTTGGTGCTACGCCGGTTGTTCAGGTGCAGGTCGAGCTTGATCATGCCCTCCTTAAGCAGGTCCTGCCCCGTGATTTCCACGAGCACATTGCTCTCCTGCGGCGGCGTGGCCGAAAGCTCCACGATCATGCACGGGTTGAAACCCTCCAGGGTCGCCCGGGCTCCCGCACTGTAGGCCTTGTGGCCTTCGTCGAGGATAATGATGGGCTGGAGCAGGCGCAGCACGTTGCCGAGCGAGGTGTTGGCCTGCGGACCGAAGAAGCCGGTCGCTTGCTCGAAAGTGTCGAGATTGGGGATGCGCTTGAACAGGGCGGCATGGCCCTCGCGGTCGTCGTCGGCCGGGAAGAACCGGTCAAAGACACCGCTGTCCTTGAACATCCGCAGCGTCTCCTTCGTCTCGCGATTGGCCGACGGCAGCATAAGCATCAGCACGCACAGGTTCTCGGCTACGTCGGCCGGGGTGAAACCGCTGGTCTTTTCCAGCACCAAGGTCCGCCCGGCGGAGGCCAGATCCAGCGCCTGCCGGTAGGGATGGTCGCGGTCCTTCAGCGCTGCGTAGGTTTGGTTGTAGATCTGCGAGGTCGGCACGATCCACAGCACGAGCCCGGTCTGGCGCTTGCGATAATGGGTCTGGATCAGGTCGATGACCTTGGCGGCGAGCAGCGTCTTGCCGCCGCCGGTGGGAATTTTCAGGCAGAACGCCGGCAGCGGCTCCTTGAGCCCATTTTTGCGCGCCAAGTAGGACCGACCCGTCTCGGCCTGCTCCCACGCCTTGACGGTATAATCAAACGCGGCATCCGGATCGATGGTTGCCAGCTTCGCCGACTTGGCGCGCGCCTCCGCCAGCGCCTGCAGGTAGGCCTGGACGTGCTGGAGGGTGCGAGATTGGTATTCCTTTAAAACCACGGAATCGCGGGCGGTTGCGGCCTCAGGCATCAAGGGCCTTGTAGATTTGGAACGGTAACTGGCAGAACTTGATCTTCAGCCGGTCGAGGAAGGACTCGTCGAGATATTTGGTCGGGGCGAAGACGAGCTTGGGCTTGCCGCTGACGCTCGGCAGTGCGCGGGCGGTGTCGAGGGTCAGCGCGAGCTGCTTCAACTTGTCCGCATTCTCGGCGTAGAGCAGAAACACGTCGAACTGCCGGCTTTCGCCAATGAAACCGCTCTTGCGGTCGATCCTTTTCGCGTCAAACTCCTCACCAGTGGCGGTGAAGAAGACATAACGGGCCAGCGACTCGAAATCCGGCAGCGTCTTGCCCTCGAGGATGGCCGAGAGCTGCATCGGTCGGCCGAGCTTGAAGTAGCTGAACGTGCCGCCGAGCCCGGCGTGCAACGGCTCGTTTTTTGCGCCCGGCACGCCGTTCGCAATGCGGCGCACGCGCTCGGCGGTCAACGAGTCTGCAAAATCGGCGGACTCGACCATAACAAAACAGCGGCTGCCGCCATCCAACAGATTCTGCGTGAGCACCGATTGTGCTGTCGTCCCGGAGCCGGCGAACGCATCAAGCACGATGGAGTTTTGATCGGTCGCGAGTGCGACAATTCGCTGGATCAGGGCGACGGGCTTTGGGGTCGCGAAGATTTCGGGCGAATCTGGAAAGATCGCTGAGAGTTCCTTTTTGGCTGAATCGGAATGTCCGACGTCTCCGAAGGCCCAAAATGTCTGCGCTGGGATTGTCTCACGAACTTCCGATAGGAAACGCTTCAGACGTGGCCGTGCTGTTCCGTCTTCGCCGAACCAAATCCGATTATCTCTAATCAGCTCATCGATTTTGTCTTTGTTGAATCGCCAGCTCGTGCCTTTAGGTGGGAAAAATTTAGTTCCTGTCGGGCCGACGATTTCAAAAATCGCGTAATCGCGGGATTCCATCCGCAGCAAATCACCCGATGTCCACTCACCACGCGAATCGTTGTCGGGATTCTTGTAATTCTCTTTTTGTTTTTCGGTTCGTATGAGTCCGTTCAGCACTAGTTTTTCAATGCTGCGAGCGTAAACGCAGATAAACTCGTGGGACTCAGAGAGAAACTTGGAGTCCGCTTTGGTGCTGTATTTTTTTTGCCAGATGATCGTCGCGACGAAGTTCTCTTCGCCGAACACCTCATCCATCAAACACCGCAACCGGTGGACCTCGTTATCGTCGATCGAGACGAAGATCGCGCCATCGTTAGTGAGAAATTCACGCAGCAGTTTCAACCGCGGCAGCATCATGCAGCACCACTTGTCGTGGCGCGTGAGGTCTTCGCGATCCACGGTCTTGCCCAGCCAGTCCTGCATCATCGGCGAGTTGACGGCGTCGTTGTAGGCCCAGTGCTCGTTGCCGGTGTTGTAAGGTGGATCGATGTAGATGCACTTCACCTTGCCGTGGTAGGTGGGCAGGAGGGCCTTGAGCGCTTTGAGGTTGTCGCCTGCGACGATCAGATTGTCGTGCAGGCTGGCGGTTTTGCTCGTGCCCTTCGCCTTGACTGGCGTCAGCTCGTGGAACGGCACCACAAGGTGGTGGTTCTGGACGAACGATTTGCCTTTGAACTGGAGCGAGGGCATGGGCGTGAGTGACAGTGTGTTGTGGTTAAAATCGAGCTGGTTGGGAACGAAAAGCGCCTCACTTTTTGTTAGGGCCTCTATTCACAGACTTGTTCACAAGGTAGGGGGCAGCAGCCTCCTGCACGAATCCCGCGGCATTGACAGCCAATGCATGATCGCCGGCGCACGCTTTGAGCAGCCGAGCTGCAACCAGCCGGGCACGCATGTCGGCCACCGGCACGTCCAGAAAACGAGCCATGGCCATCGCTTGTTCGTCCTTGGGCAGACGCTGGCCGCGCTCCACCTTGCCAAGGTGCGATTGATCCATCGCTGCCACCGCCGCCAGTTCGCGAAGCATACGCTCTTTGCTCTCACGCAACTGCCGCAGCCATGGCCCGAATTCCATCGGGGAGGCCATTATGGTGCTGGCATTCCTAATGCTGGCCATTTTTTGGCCAGCATGTACATGGCCAGTAGACTGACAAGCTCAAAACGAGGGGTACTATTGTTTCGTCGCCTTCCACCGTCACCTACTGTCCGGGACGAATTTGGTACCGTGTCAGTTCCAGGGTGCCAAGTGGGTCTCGACCCGGGGACCGCTTCCATCTATACCTCGCGCCATGCCTGAAGTCCTGACCAAATTCCTGCAGGCGTTCATCCCCTTGTTTGTGGCCATCGATCCCATCGGGCTGGCGGCGATCTTTCTGGCCCTCGGGCGGGACGTGGCGCCCGGGGCCCGGCATCGCATCGCCTGGCAGGCCACGGTGACGGGCGGCGTCGTGGCGCTCGGGTTCCTTTTTCTCGGGCAGAACGTCTTTGCCGCCGTCGGCGTCTCCGTGAAAGACTTCCAGATCGCAGGCGGACTCATCCTCTTCATCCTCGCGGCGCGCGACCTGATCCAACCGGAGGGCGCGCCGGTGCAGCTGCCGGAGGATTTCGGCATCGTGCCGCTGGGCATGCCGCTCATCGCCGGCCCCGCGCTGATCACCACGCTGCTGCTGCTCGTGCAGACGCAGGGCATGCCGGTGACGCTGGCGGCGCTGGCGGTCAACCTGGTGCTGGTGGCGCTGGCCTTCGTCGGCAGCGAGTGGCTGGGCCGCCGGATCGGCCAGATGGGCCTGCGCGCCATTTCCAAGATCATCTCGATGCTGCTGGCGGCCATCGCGGTGGCGATGATCCGCCGCGGCCTGGCGGGGTGAGTCTTTGACAGAATCAACAGAATTACTGCAGGGTCTCCGTTTTGTTCATTCTGTAGATTCTGTCTGATCTAGCCGGTAAAACTGGTCAGCAGGTCGGCGTAGATCTTGGCGGCGGTGACGAGGTCGGCCACCCGGGCGCGCTCGTCGACGGCGTGGGGATTGAAGCCGATCGGGCCGTAGCCGAGGGTGGGCACGCGCAGGTGCTCGGCAAAGAAGTGCATGTCGTTGAAGCCGGTGGAGACGGAGAAGACCGGCCGGCCGCCGCGCACCCGCCGCACGCTCGCGGCCATGGCGGCAAAGAACGGATGGGCGGGATCGCGGAAGCAGGGGTGGTTCTCCGACACCTTCTCCACCGTAATGCGGCAGTGCGGAATACGCTGCGCCGCCGCGGCGAGGAAGGACCGCAGCTCGCGCTCCGCGGCGGCGACGGTCTCGGTGGCGATGACGCGGCGGTCGATGCTGAAGCTGGCCTCGGCGGGAACGGTGTTGATCTTGCCGCCGGCGCCGGCCGCAAACACGCCGCCGACGTTGATCGTGGGCTGCATCACCCGGCCGTCGGGGGTGCGGAAACGGCGCCGCGCGAGGCGCCGCTTGTAGTCCTCGAGGGCCAGCACGAGCGCGGACATCTTCTCCAGCGCATTGATGCCGCGGCCGGGCATCGAGCCGTGCGCCGGCTTGCCGTGCACCACGACGTTGAGCCACACGACACCGTTGTGGCCGCAACCGATGGCGCGGCCCTCCCCGCCCTCCATCACCACCACGTAGTCGGCCCGGAGGGGCGCCCGGTCGACCAGCCAGCCGGCGCCGAGCAGGCTGTCGGTCTCCTCATCGGCGGTGAAGGACACCTCGACGTTGCAGCGGGGTTGCGCCCCGGTGGCGCGCAGGGCCCGGAGCGCGAGCAACAGGCTGGCGATGGAGCCCTTCATGTCGGCGGTGCCGCGGCCGTAGATCCAGCCGTCCTCGACGGCGGGCGCAAACGGGCTGCCGTGCCGCCAGCGGCCCCCGGCAGGCACGACGTCGTAGTGCGCGTTGAAATGGATCGTCTTCGCCGCTCCCGCGTCGCGGAAGCCAAGTACGTTGTACCGGGGGTGGGTGCGTAGTTCGGGCTGCAGCCGCTGCAGCGCCGCCGGACAGGGAACGGGCAGCCGGCGCGCCTGCAGGCCGGCGGCAGCCAGTTCGCGCGTGAGCAACGCGGTGATGGCCGGGTAGTTTTCACCGGGCGGGTTGACCGTTGGAATGCGCACCAGTTTTTGCAGCAGCGCGACGAGGTCCGGGCGGTGGCGGTCAAGGTATTGGAAAGGTGTCATGGGGACAGAAAAGGGCGGTGGGCGGGGACCAGCTTGGAGGTGTTAGTGCGGCCGGGCGAGATTGATCCAGAGGAGCCGCCCGATGGTAAGAGCGGCCATGAGGAGAAAGGCCGGCCGGACGAAACGCGCACCCCGCCGCACGACGAGACCGGCGCCGAGCCGGGCGCCCAGCACCTGGCCCGCGGCCATCACCAGTCCCGCGCCCAGATGCACCAGCCCGGCCGGGGCAAAAAGTGCGAGCGAGGCGAGATTGCTCGCGGCATTCATCACCTTGGTGTGGGCCGTCGCCCGGGAAAGATTATGCCCGCGCAACAGCACGAATGCGATGGCCCAGAACGAACCCGTGCCCGGGCCAAAGAAGCCGTCATAAAATCCCAAGCCGAGTCCGAAGACGGCGTAGAAAGTCGCGGGGCCCAGCCGCGCCGGCCGGTCCGCCCGCCCGAGTTGCGGCTGGAAAATCAGATAAACGACGATGGCGGCGAGGAGAACCGGAATCACCCGCTCCAGCACGTGTGACTCGACGCGCTGCACGGCCCAGGCTCCCAGCAGGGCACCGGCCAGCGTCAGGAGGATGCCAACCCGGCAGGAACGCAGGTCGACGAGACCACAGCGAACATACTGCCACGAGGCCGAGACGCTGCCGAAGGACGACTGGAATTTATTGGTGCCCAGTGCCAGCTGCGGCGGCAGGCCGAAATTGAGGAGGACCGGCAGGGAGATGATGCCGCCTCCGCCGGCAATGGAATCGACCAGCCCGGCGCTGAAACCGGCGGCAAGCAGCAGGGGGTAGGCCCAAACGGGAAGCTGTTCGGCGAAGGACAAGGCGAAGGCGGGTGGCAGAAAGCATCCGGGCTCCGGCTCCGATGACAACCGGTAATGGGCAGACAAGGCAGATCCTCCGCCCCGCTGACTTGCCTTTTGACATTGCTGCGGAGGTGGGTGCAGTTGAGGACGAACCAAGCATGTCGAACCTGGCCGACCTTCGCAAAGACTACAGCCTGGCGGGCCTCAGCGAGAAAAGCCTGGCGCGCGACCCGTTCCGGCAGTTCGACCGGTGGTTCCAGGAGGCGGAGGCCGCCCGCCTGCCCGATCCCAACGGCATGGTGCTGGCCACCGCCGGGCGCGACGGCCGCCCCTCCGCCCGCACCGTGCTGCTGAAGGGCGTCGATGGCCGCGGTTTCGTGTTCTACACCAGCTACGAAAGCCGCAAGGGCCGCGAACTCGACGGCAATCCGCACGCCACCCTCCTCTTTCCCTGGTATACGCTCGAACGGCAGGTGATCATCGAGGGCCCGGTCGCCCGGATGTCGCGGGAGGAGGCGGAAACGTATTTTCACAGCCGGCCGCGCGGCAACCAGCTCGCCGCCTGGGCTTCCGCGCAAAGCACGCTCATCGCCAGCCGCGCCGTGCTCGAACAGGCGATGCAGGCCGTCGAAAACCAGTACGCCGGCCGCGAAGTGCCGCTGCCCCCCCACTGGGGTGGGTATCGGCTGGCGCCCGTGGCCGTCGAGTTCTGGCAGGGACGGCGCAACCGGCTGCATGACCGGCTCCGCTACCGCCGCGAACCGGGCGGCGACTGGATCATCGAGCGGCTCTCACCCTGAACGCATTCGCTTCCGATGAAACTATTCCTCGTGCGTCACGGTCATGCGCTTGCCGACAAGGACGATGCGCGGCGCGCCCTCAGTGCCCGCGGACACGAGGTCACGAAACGGGTGGCGGCCTTTCTCCGCCCCAGCCGCGCCCTGGCGGCGGTGCAGGCGGTCTGGCACAGCCCGCTCGTGCGTTCCCGGGAAACAGCGGAGCTGCTCGTGAAGGAACTCGGCCTCGACGTTTTGCTGATCGAGACCCCCGGGCTGCTGCCCGAGGATGATCCGGTGGCCGTCGCCGACCGGCTCGAGCGGGCGGACCAGGTGGTGATGATCGTGGGACACGAGCCGCAGCTCGGAGCCCTCGCCACGTTGCTGGTGCGCGGCAAGCTGAAGCCGGTCGGCTTCGACGTCCGAAAGAGCGCCGTGCTGGCGTTCGAGACAACCGGTGGGCAGCACAAGAAGACCGGCCGGGCCCGTTGGTGTCTGCGCTGGCATCTCTCGCCCGAGCTCCTCTCCGCGGGCGGCGCCGAGGCCGAGGATTGAGGCGCCAGCGGCTCCGGCGTTGGCAAGCGCGGGCGAATAGCCCAGCCTGCGGGCATGGAATTTCACGTTCTTCCCTCCCGCACCGGTGGGGCCGCCGAGAACATGGCGCTCGATTTCCTGCTCCTGCAGCGTTATCCGCCGGCGGAGGCGGTGCGGTTCCGCCACTACGAATGGCGCGGGCCAGCCTTCACGTTTGGCTTCGGGCAGAAAATCGCCTGGGTGCGCGGACAGTTGCCGCCGGAGATGTCGCTCGACCTGTGCCGGCGGCCCACCGGCGGGGGTATCGTGGATCACCGGGAGGACTGGACC
>JBAZMN010000062.1:0-7676 GCA_041649735.1 Opitutaceae bacterium
GCTCGCCGACTACCTGCCCGAGGACAAGATTTCTGAAACGAAGTCGGTGATCGGGGAACTCATGGGCATGCATCCCTCCATCTGGCAGCTCGAACACCAGGTGGCGGAGGCCATTCTCCAGCTCGCTCATGTCGGCCGCGTGGTCCTCGCCGGCCGGGCCGCCTATCTCATCACGCAATCACTGCCCGGCGGTTTTCACGTCAAGCTGGTCGCCCCGCTGGAGACGCGCATCCCGCGCATGATGGCCCTGCTCGGTTGCGATGCGGCTGCGGCCGCCGCCCACATCCGGAAGACGGATCGTGCCCGCCGGCGCTACGTGAAGACACGCTTCGGCCGGGATATCGATGACACGCATCTGTATGATCTGGTGATCAACACCGAACGGATTTCGCCGGCTTCGGCGGCCAGCTTGATTGTCGCGGCGCTGCGCGACCGGCTTACCGGTCTGCGGGAGGAAATGGGGGCGGAGACCCGGCCGGCGGCGGCATCAGTCGCCGGCCGCTGATGGCCGGACGTCTCAGCTTTTCACCAGGGTCTCGAGCTGGCCGGCCAGATTCTCCCATTCGGCCGTGGCCGCATGCAGCCGGTCAACCACGGCACTCAACTCGCGATTGAGCGCGGCGGGTCGGCCGGGTTCGTTGTAGATCGCGGGGGTCTCGAGTTGCCGGGTGAGTTCGGTCTGGTGCGTCTCCAGTTCCTCGATTTCCTGCTCGAGTCCGGCGACCAGGGCGCGGAGGCGCCTTAATTCGGCGGATTTGGCGGCCCGTGCCTCGGCCTCGGCCCGGCGCTGCTCACGGGACTTGGGACCGGCGCGGGTGTCGATCGCGGTGCTTTCGGCTGCGTTCGCCCGGCCGGGTTGATGATTGGTGAGGGCCGGGCGTCCTCCTCCGCTCACCAACGCGGCGCGGGCGTCGGTGGCGCGGGATTTCTCAAGGTAATAGTCATAATTGCCGTGGTAGGCCGTGAGCCGGCCGGCATCGATGTGCAGGACGTGGTTGGCGATGGCGCGGATGAAGTAGACGTCGTGGCTGATGAAGATGAGCGTGCCATCGTAGGCATCGAGGGCGGCGATGAGCGCATCGGTGCTGGGGATGTCGAGGTGCGTGCTGGGCTCATCCATGAGCAGCAGGTTGGGCGGGGCCAGCAGGAGCCGGGCGAGGGCGAGGCGCGATTTCTCTCCGCCGCTGAGGATGGCGATTTTCTTGTGTACGTCGTCCTTGCGGAAGAGAAAGGCCCCGAGGAGCGTGCGCGCGGTCTGTTCGGTGAGACCGGGATTATGGGCGCGCATCTCCATCGCCTCCTCCAGAACGGTGTGGCCGGGATTCAGCACGTCGAGGCGGTTCTGGGAGAAATAGCCGGCCCGGACATTGTGCCCGGGTTCCCGGATGCCCGCCTGGATCGGCACGGCGCCGGCCAGGATCTTGAGCAACGTGGACTTGCCGGCCCCGTTGGGGCCGACGAGCACGATGCGCTGGCCGCGTTCGGCGGTGAAATTCAAGTCCCGGTAGACGACATGTTCGCCATAGGCCTGGGTGACCCCGGCGAGCCGGATCACCTTCAGGCCGCTGCGCGGCGGCTGGGGAAAGTGGAAATGCAGGCGGGCGACCTCGGCCTCGGGCGCATCGATCGCCTCCGCGAGGATGTGGGCGATCTGTTTTTCCTTCGATTTGGCGCGCGAGGCGAGGGAGGCCTTGGCGCCGAAGCGGTCGATGAAACGCTGGAGGTGGGCGACCTCGCGCTGCTGGTTTTTCCAGGCGGCCAGCTGCTGCGCCTGGTGGGCCTCACGCTGCCGGATGAAATCGTCGTAGTTCCCGGTCCAGCGCCAGAGGCGGCCATGACGCAGCTCCAGCACACCGGTGCACAGGGCGTTGAGAAACGCCCGGTCATGCGAAATCAGGAGCAGCGCCCCCGGATAGCGGCTGAGAAAATCCTGAAACCAGAGCAAGGCCTCGAGGTCGAGATGGTTGGTCGGCTCGTCGAGCATCAGCAGGTCGGGTGACTGCACGAGCAGGCGGCCCAGGTGCGCGCGCATGACCCAGCCGCCGGAAAACTTGCGGGCCGGGCGATCATAATCGCCTTCGCGGAAACCGAGTCCGGCGAGGATTTGCTTGGCGCGGGGCTCCAAACCATAGTCCTCGTGATGCTCGGGTTCGTTCCCGGGCGGGCGATCCGGCGCCGCCGCGGGCCGGCGGTCGCGCATCATGGCGATTTGCAGGATGGTTTCATCACCCACTGGAGCGCTCTCCTGCGGCAGAAAGCCGACGGTGCTGCCGCGCTGCCAGGTCAGCGTGCCTTCGTCAGTAGGATCTTCCCCGAGAATGATGCGGAAAAGGGTCGATTTGCCGGCGCCGTTGGCGCCAACGAGCCCGCAACGATCGCCGCGCTGGATCGTGAACGCCACGTCCTCGAACAGCGTTCGCGGACCGAAGTGTTTGGCGATGCCGGCGAGGGTGAGCATGAACGGTGGAGACAGGGAAACGATGAAACGCGGAGTTTCGCGCGCGCGGGCACGGGTCGCAAAACAAACGCGGCGGCCCGTCAGGGGCCGCCGCGGGATGTCGGGAAGCGCGGTTTATTTTGGCAGCAGCTCGGAGACGAGGGATTTCTCCTCCTTCAGCTCGTTTTCCGTGGCGGTGAGCCTGGACCGGCTGAATTCGTTGACGGGCACGCCGGAAATCACAGACCATTTTCTGCCGTCGCTGCGGATCGGGAAGGAATAAATGAGGCCCGGCTGGATGCCGTAGGAACCATCGGAACAGACGGCGACGCTGAAGCAGTCGCCGGCAGGCGTGGAGGTGGTGAGTGCGCGCACCGTGTCGGTGACCGCGTTGGCGGCGGAGGCGGCCGAACTCGCGCCGCGCGCCTCGATGATGGAAGCGCCGCGTTTCTGGATGATCGGGATGAAGGTGTCCTTGAACCACACCTCGTCCTTGATGACCTGCGGCGCGGGCTGACCGCCGATCCTGGCGTTATAAAAATCGGGGTACATCGTGCTGCTGTGGTTGCCCCAGATGGCCACGTTGGTGACTGCGGTGATGTCGGCGCCGGCCTTCTTGGCGAGTTGGGTCTTGGCGCGGTTCTGATCGAGCATGGTCATGGCGAACCAGCGGTCGGCCGGAACCGTCCGGGCATTATTCATCGCGATCAGGCAGTTGGTGTTGCAGGGGTTGCCCACGACCAGGATGCGGACATCGGCGGCGGCTTTCTTGGCGATGGCCTGGCCCTGACCCGTGAAAATCTTGCCGTTGATGCCAAGGAGGTCCTTGCGCTCCATGCCGGCCTTGCGCGGGACCGAGCCGACCAGCAGGGCCCAGTTGATGCCGTTGAAGCCTTCATCCAGCGAAGCCGTCGGGACGATGCCCTTGAGGAGTGGAAACGCGCAGTCGTCGAGTTCCATGACGACACCATGAAGCGCCTTCAGGGCAGGCTCGATCTCCAGGAGATGGAGGATGACCGGTTGGTCGGGGCCGAACATCGAGCCGGAGGCGATCCGGAAGAGGAGCGAGTAGCCGATCTGACCGGCAGCGCCCGTGATGGCGACACGAATGGGAGATTTCATAAACGGCTGGGGGTTTTAGCGACAGGGCGACTTGATTGAATCTGAATCACTGAGCGCAATACAGAATTAGCGATGGGAATGACGGATATTAATGCCCGAGGGAAAGACCAACGCAGTGGGGAGGCAAGATAGGAGCATGGGCAGCAGTGCGGGTTAGGCACCGAATCTCGGCCTCAAGGCGGCATGCGCCTCGCGGATGGCCGCCTCGGTGGCCGGCCAGTCGATGCAAGGATCGGTGATCGAGACCCCGTAGCGCAGGCGGTCGCGGGGCTGGGGAAATGGCTGGCTGCCAGCGCAGAGATTGCTCTCGATCATGGCGCCGATGATCGAGACCTGGCCGGCAATAACCTGGGTCAGGACTTCGCGGAGCACCGCGGGCTGCTGCGCAGGCTGTTTGGCAGAGTTGTCATGACTGCAATCCACGAGGATGGCCTTGGGCAGGCCGGCTTTCTCGAGCAGCTGCTCGGTTTCGCGGATGTGGCGCGGACTGTAATTGGGACCCACGGAGCCGCCGCGAAGGACGATGTGGCAGTTGGGATTGCCGCGCGTGACGATGGCCGAGGCGGCTCCCTCGAGATTGATGCCGAGAAAAGTCTGGGGCTGCGAGGCGGCGCGGATGGCGTTAATGGCGGTCTGCAGGTTGCCATCGGTGCCGTTTTTGAAGCCGAGCGGCATGGAAAGGCCGGAAGCCATCTGCCGGTGGGTCTGTGACTCGGTCGTGCGCGCTCCGATGGCACACCAGCAGACGAGGTCCGCGATATACTGCGGCGTAATCGGGTCGAGCAGTTCGGTCGCGGTGGGCAATCCGAGATCGAGCACATCGCGCAGGAAGGTCCGGGCCAGGCGGAGCCCCTCCGCGATATCATGCGAGCCATCAAGCCGCGGATCCATGATCAGTCCCTTCCAACCGACCGTGGTGCGCGGCTTTTCAAAATAGACCCGCATGACGATCAGCACCCGGTCAGCAACCTCGCGCGCCAGGCCGGCGAGGCGATGGCCGTACTCGCGGCCGGCGGCAAGGTCATGGATGGAGCACGGACCGACAATCAGGAGCAGCCGGCGGTCATCGCCAAAAATGATGTTGTGAATCTCCTGCCGGGCCCGGGTGACAAACTCACCCTGGATCTCGGTCTTGGGCAGGGCTTGCAGGAGTTCCTGCGGCGTCGGCAGGGCCCTGGTCTCGACAACATTGATGTCGGAAGTTCTTTGCAAGGAAGGGGGTAAATTGCTGGTGGGCACACGGACAATCAAGCTCGCGATTGCGGCGGCCGGTCATTTCCACCCTGAGGGGTCTCCGGTGGCGGGAGTTGACCGGCAAAAATAAAGCGGGCCGGCTACCCCTAACCGGCCCGCTATTGCTTTCTTAGTTACCCCAAAACTCCCGCTAGGCGGGAGAAGTGGAAAAATCAGACAGCGTTAAGAAGCAGCATGTGCCATCATTCGTCAAATAAAACTTCAAGAAAAGACCTGGATTGTTTTTCATGCGCCTACGTATTAAACAGATATGATGCATTTCCTGATCAATCGGAGGGCAACGAAACTCCAGCGCAATGATCCGGCGCGGTGATGAGGCGAACCCGGGCTGGTCAACGGCATGGCATCGCCTTGAATCAATTGACTAACCCGCCCGGGGCACGGGCAGTCTGACCCAGTGCCTCATTATCCACCTCTTTTCCGATGAAGGACAAAGTGACCGAACAGTTTTCCCGGCTGTATGGGCATCCCCCGGCGGTGATCGTCCGGGCTCCGGGGCGCGTTGAATTCATCGGCAATCACACCGACTATAACGGCGGCACCGTGCTTGGCGCCGCCATTGATCTCGGGGTGTGGGTGGCCGCCGGGGGAACCGTGGTTCCGGAGCTGCGTTTCGCCACGGCTTCACAGGGCGGAACTGTCACCGTGCCGTCCGGCGCGCCGCACCGCCGCAGCGGCGCGGAACGGTGGGCCAATTACCCGCTCGGCGTCTGGACGAGTTTCAAGGAATTTGGCCTCCGGCAGCCGGCCGGATTCGAATATCTGGCGGTCTCAAATCTGCCGGCCGGCGCGGGATTGAGCAGCAGTGCGGCGCTCGAGCTGGCCTCGGCCCTCGCTTACCTTGCCCTCACCGGCGAGAATCCGCCGCGGGAGACGGTGGTGCAGTTGAGCCGGCATGCGGAAAACCATTTCGTCGGCGTGCCCTGCGGCATTCTTGACCAGGGCGTGGTGGGTTTCGGGAAAAAAGACCACCTCGTGTTCATCGACTGCCGCGGCCCGCGCTTTGACACGGTCCCGTTGCCGGCCGGGGCGCATTTCTGGGTTTTCAACACCCACACCAAGCATGCGCTCGTCGACGGGCTCTATGCGGCCCGTCATCGTGAATGCCTGGACGCCGCCCGGGCCCTTGGCGTGGAGTGGCTGGCCGATGTCACCCCGGCCCGGCTGGAGCAGGGCAAAGCCCGGCTGTCGGAGCCCGGTTATCGTCGTGTCCGGCACGTCACGGAGGAGATCGACCGCGTGGCTCGCGTGCGGGCGGCGCTGGCCCGGGGGGATCTGGCCGGGGTCGGGGGGCTCCTCACCGCGTCGCACCGCAGTTCCCAAGCACGGTTTGAGAACAGCACGGCGGAACTCGACCTGCTCGTCGACACCCTCACGGGTCTGCCGCACGTTTATGGCGCCCGCCTCACCGGCGGCGGTTTTGGCGGCGCCGTGCTGGCGTTGACGGATGCCGGGTTTACCCCGCGGCAGGCGGCATCGGTGGCCGGAATTTATGAGCGTACATTCGGCTCCAAGGTCGGTGTGTTGCACTGCATGACCGACGACGGGGCGGGCGTGGCCGCCTGACGCCGTTGCCGGCCGCCTTGCGCGATGCCGGACGATATTCCTCATCGCCTGCATTGTTTTTCTTGGAGCCGGCGGATTTCTCACCAAAGTCGGAAGGGAACCTCTTGGCCCGATGAAAAAGAAGGCAGTCAAACGTATCGGCATTCTGACCGCCGGCGGCGACAGCCCCGGCTTGAACGCAGCCATCCGGGCGGTGGGGAAGGCTGCCATCGGTGAGTACGGCTGGGAAATCATCGGGTTTCGCGACGGCTTTCTCGGACTGGCCCAGAACCGCTGGGTTCGCTTCGACAAGGGCCGGCTGGCCGGCATCCTGACGGTGGGCGGAACGGTGCTCGGCACGAGCCGCGACAAACCGCACCGCATGGAGATCGACGGGCAGGTGCGGGACATGACCGGCACCATCGCGGCCAATTACAAGCGGCTGGCCCTGGATGCGCTCGTGTGCATCGGCGGCGGGGGGACCCACAAGAATGCGCTGCGTCTGGTCGGGAAGGGCCTCAACATCATCACGCTGCCCAAGACCATCGACAACGATGTGGCGATGACCGATGCCACGATTGGTTTCGACACCGCACTCGGCATCGCCACCGAGGCGCTCGACCGCCTGCACAGCACGGCGCACAGCCACCACCGGATCGTCATTGCGGAGATCATGGGACATCGCGCCGGCTGGCTGACGCTGGGCGCAGGCATCGCCGGCGGCGCCGACGTGATCCTCATTCCCGAGATTCCCTACGACGTCGAGAAGATCGTTGCGGCCGTGCGCCGCCGCTCCCGCAGCGGCACCAATTTCAGCATCGTGGCCGTGGCGGAGGGAGCCATGTCGAAGCATGATGCCGGCGGGTTCGCGGCGGCGGAGCGACACCGGAAAAACGCCCGGACCGAGGTGGAGAAGGAGCACGCCAAGGCCGAACTCGCGGCGCTGGAGGCCCGGCATGCCGGCAACACCATGCGCCTGTCACGGCAGCTCGAGGAACTCACGCGCCTGGAGGCGCGGGTCACGATCCTCGGCTATGTCCAGCGCGGGGGCACGCCGTCGGTCGCCGACCGGCTGCTGGCCACGCGGCTGGGCACGGCCTGCGCGGGGTTCATCAACGAGGGGGTTTTCGGCGTGATGGTCGCCGCCCGCGGCGACGGGGTAAAGGTGGTGCCGATCGAGGAGGTGGCCGGCAAACTCAAGACCGTACCCCCGGATCACCAATGGATTGAAGCGGCCCGCCGGGTGGGCACCAGTCTCGGTGACTGACCGCGGGAGTCCGGCCGGGGCTCACAGCAGCTCCGCGATGCTGGCAAAGTA
>JBAZMN010000063.1:0-7666 GCA_041649735.1 Opitutaceae bacterium
AGTTCAGCTTCCCGTGGACGGACTTCTGAAAAAATTCGGCCGGACCCCCGTGAACTTCCCGGGGCCACCCTGGCTCTTCGGCAACGGCTCGGCCTCGTGGCAATCCAGGCACTCGCTGTTCGGCACGCCCGGCCCGGCGCGCACGGCCACTGCCGCCGCCAGGCACGCTCCTACCAGCAACAACCGGCCGGCCCACCGGGCAATATGCTTCCGGGACGGCGGGGCGGACGCGGTCACACTCGACGACATGGGCAAGTTTTTGATGTCCCGGCATCCTAGCGAAGCCTGGAACAACTGACACCGCATGGGTTGACGGATGCTGGGCATATTTTGCGCGGAGAATGGGCATCTTTTGCGGAGGCGCGCCCGCGGCGCATCTGAGCAAGAAACGCCCATGATCGGTCAACCCATGCGGTGTCGGTCGGGGCCGTTCCCGCTATGATGCCGGCCGATTCCCCCCATCCGCATGGCGCCCGTCACGACCCGTCTTTTCCTGCCGCGCCGGATCTGCCTGATCCAGGGGTGGCGGGTGCTGCTGCTGGGAGCCGGGTGCCTGCTGCTGGCGGAATCCGCGCCCGGCGGCGAACCGGCGGCCGCTCCCGTCTCCGCCACCTGCCTCGAGTGCCACAGCGACGCCAAGCTCACCACAAAGAAATCCGGCCGGGTGGTTTCGCTCTTCGCCGACCAGGCCGTTTTGGCGGGATCGGCGCATCGTTCGCTCGAGTGCGCGGATTGTCACGAGGGGTTCGACGCCGAAAACCTGCCGCACAAAAATCCGCTCACCCCGGTCGATTGCACCTCGTGCCATGAGGACACCGGCCGCAAACATGCCTTCCACCCGCGGCTGGCCCTCACGCCGGTGCCGCCGGGTGAGGACACCACCTGCACCGCCTGCCATGGAACGCATGCGGTGGCGCGCCGTCAGTCCGCCGATTTTCCCTTCACCCCCGCACGGCAGACGGAAGCCTGCGGCCGCTGCCACCAGCCGGCCCGCGACCAGTTTCTGGCCTCCGCCCATGGCCGGGCCGGCGCCGCCGGCCTGAAGGAGGCGCCAGCCTGCCTTGATTGCCATCGCCTGTCCGTCGCCCGCCGCCCCGGCGAGAAGCCCGGCATCGAGCTCAAGCTCGCCCAGACCCGCCTGTGCGAATCCTGCCATCTCCAAAAACCCGCGGTCGGCGACCGGACTCTGCGGGGGACGAAGTTTGTGGCTTCGTTCGCCCACAGCGCGCACGGCGCCGCGCTGCAGCGCGGTTTGGTGGAGGCGGCCAACTGCGTCGACTGCCACGGCAGCCATGAGATGAACCAGGCGATGGTCGCCGGTTCGCGCGTGAACAAGACTCGCCTGCCCGAAACCTGCGCCCGCTGTCACCAGGCCCAGACCGCCGAATACAACTTCAGCGTGCATGCGGTCGCCCTGCGCAAGGGCAATCTCGACTCGCCCGCATGCACCGACTGCCACGGCGAACACGACATTCTCCGGCACACCGATCCGGCCTCCCCGGTGTACGCGCGCAACGTCGCCCAGCAGGTGTGCGCCTCGTGCCATGCGTCCGTCCGCCTGACCAAGAAATACGGCCTCGTCGCCGATTCCTTCCAAACCTTCGCCGACAGCTACCACGGGCTGGCGGCCCGCGGCGGCGCCGTCACGGTCGTCAACTGCGCGAGCTGCCACAGCTCCCACGCGATCAAGTCGCACCTCGATCCCACCTCGACCGTCTACAAGGACAATCTGGTCGCCACCTGCGGCCAGTGCCATCCCGGCGCCAACCGGCGGTTCACGATCGGCCGGGTGCACGTGAGTCCCGACCAGCGCGCCGAGAGCCCGATCCTCTACTGGATCGCCAGCCTCTACATCGTCCTGATCTTCCTGGTCATCGGCGGCATGACGGTGCACAACCTGTCCGACTTCGCCCGCAAGCTCCTGCGCAAGCTTGCCCAGCAAAAGGGCGAAATTCCGCCGGAGCCGGCGCCGCACCGCCTGTACCTGCGCATGACGGCGCATGAGCGCCTGCAGCACGCCTTTCTCGCGATCAGCTTCATCCTGCTCGTCCTCACCGGCTTCATGCTGCGCTACCCGGAGGCGTGGTGGGTGATGGCCCGGAGCTTCCTCCACCGGCTGGCCGGCGTGGCCCTGATGGCGGCGGGCTTGTGGCACCTGGGCTACCTGGCGCTCACGGCGGAGGGCCGGCAACTGTTCCGCGACCTGTTGCCCGCCCGGCGCGATCTCACCGACCCGTGGAAGGTGCTGCGGTACAATCTGCGGCTGGCGCCGGACAAGCCGAAGTTCGGCCGCTTCAGCTACATCGAGAAGGCCGAATACTGGGCCCTGATCTGGGGCACCGTGCTCATGGGCGTCACCGGCGCGATCCTGTGGTTCGAAAACGCCTCGATCGGGCTCTTCACCAAGCTCGGCTTCGACATCGCCCGGACGGTCCATTTCTACGAGGCCATCCTCGCCACCCTCGCGATCCTGGTCTGGCATTTTTACTTCGTGATCTTCAACCCCGACATCTATCCGATGAACCTGGCCTGGCTCACCGGCCATGTGTCCGAGCACGAGATGCGAGAAGACCACCCGCTGGAGCTCGAACGCCTGAAACAGGACGAGGCAGACGCCGATCCGAAATCAACATCGGCCCCGGAACCGGATCATCCTGACGATTCATCCGCTTTGTAAGCGACCCTCAACCCCAACCCGGGTGCGGCCTGCCCCGCCGCACCTTCAACCGACGGAGGCCCCATGCATCCGACCATCAAACTTCACCTCGACCCGGAGGAGTTCGCCCCCATCGAGCGCCTGGCCAGCGAACTGCACGTTCCACCCGAGGCTGTCGTCTACGCCGGCCTTGATTGCATCATGCGACGGGTACAGGAGGCCGGCGTGCGCCAGGCGATCGCCGATCTCCATACCGGGCGTCAGGAAGGTCTGCCCCCCTGGGCCGACGGCGCCCGCGGCGTGCATATCTACGAAAGCAAACACGACGAGTAGCCGGTCCCATCTGCCGTGGGGCCGTTGCCGCCTTGGCGCTTGAAGCGGCGGACTTTCGCCGCACGCTCCCCCGGACCGACCATGGGCGGCCCGACCCGTCATTTTTACGATTTCACCCGCGACGAAATCATCGCGCTGGTCGCGTCCTGGGATTTCAGCCCGGTCCATGGCGCGCGGTTGTGGAGCTACGTCTACCACGACGGCGCGGAACGGTTCGCCGCCATGCCGGAGGTGCCGGCGCGGCTGCGGACGCGGCTTGAGGAGGAGATTTCCCTTTCCCTGCCGTCGGTCGCAAGCGAGCGGCACAGCACCGACGGCTTCACCCGTAAATACCTGCTGGCGCTCGCCGACGGCCGCCGCATCGAGACCGTGCTGATGCGCTACACCGGGCGCGTCACCGCCTGCATCAGCAGCCAGGCCGGATGCGCGATGGGCTGCGTGTTCTGCGCCACGGGCCAGATGGGCTTTGGGCGCCATCTCACGCCCGGCGAGATCGTGACCCAGGTGCTGCATGTCAACCGGGTGCTCCGCCGGGACGGTCCCGCCGCGGCGCTTGCCCGGGTGGACGGCGATTCGCCGCATGCCCGTCACGAGCGGCTGCGCAATGTCGTGCTCATGGGCATGGGCGAGCCGCTGCACAACTACGAGGCGGTCAGGCGGGCCGTGGACATCCTGCGCGACCAGAACGGTCCGGCAATCGGCGCCAGGCGCATCACCCTGAGCACGGTCGGCGTGATCCCCGGCATCGTGCGGCTGGCCGACGAAGCCAGCCCGGTCCAGCTCGCGGTCAGCCTGCATGCCGCCACCCAGGCGGAACGCGCGGCCCTTGTGCCCGTGGCCGCGCGCTGGCCGCTCGATGCGCTCATGGAGGCCTGCCGCTATTACGTGGAGAAACAGCAGCGCCGCATCTTTTTCGAATGGACGCTCATCGCCGGCCGCAACGACACCCCCGAGCAGGCCCATGCCGTCGGCCGCCTGCTGCATGGCCTCCCTGCTCAGGTGAACCTCATCCCGCTCAATCCGACGGCGGGTTACGGCGGCGGGCCCTCCGACCGGAACGCCGCGCGGCGTTTTCAGGAGATTCTCGCTGGTTACAGCCTGCCCAGCACGGTGCGCCAGCGCCGGGGCATCGACATTGCCGCCGGCTGCGGCCAGCTGGCCACGGCGGCGCCGAGATAGGACCCGACGGCTGGGCGGGCCGTAGTCTCATTCGGCGGGCCCAGCGGTCCCGCCCTACCTTTCGAGCTCGCGCAGCGCATCGGCGGCGATCCAGCGGGCCGCCCGCGAGCCGAGCTTCTGGATGACGCGCGACTCGGCAATCGTTGCTCGACGCAGGCGCGGATTGCGCTTGCCGATCTGCCGGAGCGCCCAGTTGACCGCCTTCTTCACGAAATTGCGCTCGTCAGTCGCCTCCCGCCGGATAGCCGGCAGAAATTCGAGAAAGACTGCGTCAGGCAGCTCCTGGCCGTGCACGGCCAGTCCGGCCATGAGGACAAACCCGGCCCGCTTGACAAATTCCGCGCGTCGCCGGCTCCACGCGTGCGCCTTCTCGACGGCGAATGGGGTGCGGTTGAAGAGGTGGATGCAACAGCCGTCGACCGTGGCCCAGTTGTCAAACTGGCGGGCCCATGCCTCCATTTGTCCGCGCGTGACCTGCCGCGGATCATCAATCAACAGCGCGAGGAGGCGCGCCTCGTGGACGCCGGTTTCCCACAACGCCAGTGCGAGCGCGTGATTGTGCCGATGCGCCCGGGCCAGCGGTCGCAGCGCGGCCATGGAGATCCCCAGGTGTTCGCCACCGGGGGTGATGCCGAAACGCCGCTGGCCCGCCGCATCCCGCGGGCTGCGTCGCATGCGCAGCTGCGCGACGATTTCCGCCGCCGTGGTCATGGCCGCGTCCGCCGGGTCCGGACCGCTTCGGCCAGCTGGGCCAGCACCGGGACGGTTTTTTCCCACGCCAGACAGGGATCGGTGATGCTGCGGCCGTAGACGAGCGGCCGGGCGTGGTAATCCTGCGCTCCACCCAGCAGGTTGCTCTCGAGCATGACTCCGCAGATCGCGCGCTCCCCCGCCGCCACCCGGGCCGCCAGATCGGCGGCCACGTCGGGCTGGCGCTCGGCATCCTTGCCGCTGTTGGCATGGCTGCAATCGACCACGAGGAACGGCGGCAGGTCGGCCGCCCGTAGCCGCGCCACGGCGGCCTGCACCGGCGCCGCGGCGTAATTTGGCCCGCTCGTACCGCCGCGCAGGACAAGATGGCCGCAGTCGTTGCCGGCCGTGCCCAGCACCGCCGGGGCGCCGTCCTTGGTCAGCGAGGGAAACCAGTGCGGCTGTCGCGCGGCACAAATGGCGTCGACCGCCACCTGCACGTCGCCGTCGGTGCGGTTCTTGAAGCCGACCGGCATGGAGAGACCCGAGGCCAGCTCCCGGTGCACCTGGCTTTCAACCGTGCGGGCCCCGATCGCCCCCCAGGTGACCAGCTCCGCATAATACTGCCCCAGGGTCGTATCGAGAAACTCGGTGGCGACGGGCAGCCGCAGCGCCGTGAGGTCGAGCATCAGCTTCCGCGCGATGCGCAGGCCCTGGTTGATCCGGAAGCTGCCATCGAGATCGGGATCGTTGATCAGCCCCTTCCAGCCGACGACCGTGCGCGGTTTTTCAAAATACACCCGCATGATCACGAACAGATCTGCGGCATGCCGCGACGCCAACCCCGACAGGTGTGCCGCGTAGTCGCGGGCGGCCGCCGGATCATGAATCGAGCACGGTCCGACCACCGCCAGCAGCCGGTCATCCCGGCCCTGGATGATATCCTCGACCGTGCGACGGCTTTGCGCCACGAAAGCCGCACCGTTCTCGTCCAGCGGCAGTTCTCCGGCCAGGACCGCCGGGGAGGGCAGCGGGCGGGCGGCGCGGATGCGCAGATCGTCGGTTGGCAAACGGGGCATGGAGAAAACCGTTTATTGGTCCGAGCAAGGCGGTTGTAGGAGCCTGCTGACAGGCGATCTATGAGCGCGGGCTGATGGTCGCTTGCAAGCAAGCTCCTACAACCCCCAGGCGGCGCGGGCTTGCGCCACCGCCGGGGTGGCGGCGAGCGCGGCGGGGGCCGGAAGCGCGGCCAGGCCCAGATGCCGGGCGCGGGCTTGCAGGCCGAGCGCCAGCAGGGCGGCCGGCTCCGATTCCGCCGCCAGCGCCGCGGCGCGGCCGGCCACCTCGGCCGGGATCACCAGGTGCGCCGGGGACAGGATCTTTTTTTCGCCCAGAAAAAGGGTCAGCCCGGCACCGAGGGTCTCGATATAGGCCTGCAGTTTCTCCGGGGGGTCGTAGGCGAGACCCTCGCCGGCCGGATAGGGCGTGAATTCCAGGAAGGTGCGCAGTTGCGCCTGGAGCTGCGCGAGCGCCTGGTCGGCGGTCGCCGGCGTCCAGCGCGCGACGAAGGATTTGCGCTCGCGGAACTTTTTCACCTCCCAGAGGTGCAGCACGAGCTCATAGTCCCCATGCTCCTGCCGCAGCGCGCCGGTGAAGACAAAATCCAGCCCGCCCTCGGCCGTCTCGATCAACTGGCGGATATGCTCCGTTGTCCATTCCACGGGGAAAAGCCCGTAATGCTCGCGCTGCTGGGTGCCGATCACCGCGAGCGTGCTGGTGTTGGCGCTGAAAAACAGCATTTCCGCGAGCCAGAGCGGAATGCCGCGCGACAGGCGTCCGAGTTCATTCTCGGGCTGCTTGACCGCCTCGGCGAAATCCTTGAGCCCGAGGATGGCCAGCTGGCCGAAGGCAATGCGCCGCAGCCGGCCCGACTTCGGAGGCAGCAGGTTGGGCACGCTTTCGAGACCGTAGTACCAAAGGGGTTTGCTGATGCTCACGAGTTCGATTTTCGTCGTCTCGCCCTCCGGGGCGGCGCCGGCGGGCGGTGCCGGAGCCATGGCGCCCTCGGCCTCCAGCAGCATCATGTCGGCAATGGCGTTGGAGAAACCGAGCAGGCGCTCCTGGAGTTCAGGCCGGCCCAGCGCGAAGAGCAGGTCGAGCACGTGCTGCGCCGACTGCGGTTCGTGCAGGGCCAGATACGCCTGCAGCACGTTGATGCCGGTGGCGGGACCATGCCGCTGCGCATCATAACGCGGCGCCACGAGGCTGATGATCTCCCCCGGATGACCGGTGACACCAAGATCACCGGAAACGGTCACGAGCACGTCGGCGCGGTCCCCGGCGCTGGCGAGTACCTCTTCATAGATGGCTAGGGCGCCGGCCATGTCCTTGCGTTCGAGTGCTTCCCGCGCCTGCCGGAGGCGGGCCAGCGCGCCGGTCCCGGCCGGCGGCGTTGGAACCGGGGGCGCCGGATTTACGGAGGAAATGCCGGCGGGCGGCGAGACGGGTGCAGCCGGCGGAGGAACGGCCGCCGGCGCCGGGCCGGCGGATTTCTTCGGAAGCATCCGGTCAAATAATCCCATGCCTCAATGAGGAAACGCACCGGCGTCCCCCAGGCGACGAAAATATACGGAGCCGGCACGGAGGCCGAACCGCTCAGCGGTGCTGGATGAGTTCGCCGGCCGGCAGACGCACTTTTTTGGCGGCGGCGTATTTGTCGTCCGCTGCGCGGTAACCGAGGGCGCAGGCGCACACCGTCGAGTAACCCTGGGTCGGCAAGCCGAGCACTTCGTCGTATTTGGCGGGGTC
>JBAZMN010000064.1:0-7590 GCA_041649735.1 Opitutaceae bacterium
TGTAGTTGCCGCCCATGACGCGCTCGGCGAACACGCTGCTGGTGCCCGGCACGCGGCGGATGAGAACCTCGATCTGTTCTGCGATCCGTTCGAGCTCGGCCAGGTCGGCGCCGGCGACCTTGATGCCCACCGGCGTCTTGATGCCGGTGGCGAGCATGTCGGTGCGTGTCTTGATCGGCATCGTCCACGCGTTGGTCAGGCCGGGGAACTGCACGGCGCGGTTCAGGGCGTCGGTCAACTCATCGATGGTGCGGCGGCGGTGGGCGATGACCTGGCCGGCGTCGTCGCGGATGTCCACCGCCGGCCACTCCACCTCGGGTTTGAGCATGATCGTGGTCTCAATCATGTCCATGGGGGCGGGATCGGTGGCGGTCTCGGCCCGGCCGGCCTTGCCGAAGACCTGGTGCACCTCGGGGAAGGTGCGGATGATCTGGTCGGTCTGCTGGAGCAGCTCGCGCGCCTTGGTCGGCGAGATGCCGGGAAAGGTGGTCGGCATGTAGAGCAGGTCGCCTTCGTAGAGCGGCGGCATGAATTCCGAGCCGAGATGCTGGTAGGGGAACGCCACTCCGGCCCGCTGCGCCCAGTCGTGCAGACGGCCCGGCGGCAGGTGAGCCGTGACGAGGTGGTTCCAGGGAAAAAAGACCCAGGCCACGATCAGGGCTGCGCCGCCGATGACGGCCCAGCGGAACCGGATGACGAGGCCGAGCAGCGGATGGTAAAGCCAGATCAGCAGGCGGTTGAGAGGGTTTTTCTCCTCCGATGGAATGCGGCCGCGGATGAAAAAGCCCATCAGCACCGGCGCGAGCGTGACCGACAGCAGCGCCGCCGCGGCCATGGAGTAGGTTTTGGTGAACGCCAGGGGCTTGAAGAGCCGGCCTTCCTGCGCCTGCAGGGTGAAGACCGGCAGGAACGAGACCGTGATGACCAGCAGCGAGTAGAACAGCGTGGGCCCCACCTCGAGCGCGGCGTCGCGGATGATGTCCCAGTGCGGTTTCTTGCCGCCGTCGTGCTCCAGGTGCTTGTGCGCATTCTCGATCATGATGATGACCGCGTCGACCATCGCGCCGATGGCGATGGCGATGCCGCCGAGCGACATGATGTTCGAGCTGATGCCCTGCCGGTACATGACCAGGAACGACGCCAGCACCGCGACCGGCAGGATGATGATCGCGACGAGCGCGCTGCGCAGGTGCAGCAGGAACAGCAGGCACACCAGGGCGACGACGGCGCTTTCCTCGAGGAGCTTGTGCTGGAGGGTCTCGACGGAACGGTCGATGAGCGCAGTGCGGTCGTAGGCAACCGTGTAATGGATGTCGGGCGGCAGGGCCTGCATGGCCTCGTCGAGCCGGGTCTTCACCGCCCTAATGACGGAGCGCGTGTCGACACCGTGGCGCACAACGATGATGCCGCCGACGGTCTCGCCCTCGCCGTTGAGTTCAGCGATGCCGCGGCGCATGTCGGACCCGAGCTGCACGTCGGCCACCTGACCCAGCCGGACGGGCGTGCCGCCGGGACCGAGGCCGACCGCAACCTTGCGCAGGTCGTCGAGTCCGGTCAGGTAGCCGCGCACGCGCAGCATGAATTCTTTTTCCGCCAGTTCGACCGAGCGCCCGCCGACCTCACTGTTGCTGCGCTCGACCGCCATCGCGACGTTGCGCAGTGACAGGCCGTAGGCGCGCAGACGGTTCGGATCGACGGTGACCTGGTACTGCTTCACGAAGCCGCCGACCGAGGCCACCTCGGCCACACCCTCGACGCTGGCCAGCCGGTACTTGAGGTACCAGTCCTGGATCGAGCGCAGCTCGGCGAGGTCATGGGTGGGCGAATTAAGGGAATACATGAACGCCCAGCCCACGCCGGTCGCATCGGGTCCCAGCCGCGGCGTCACGCCGCCGGGCAGGCTGTCCGTCAGGCCGCTCAGGTATTCCAGCACCCGGCTGCGCGCCCAGTACGGATCGGTGCCGTCCTCGAAGATGATGTAAACGAACGAAAAGCCGTAGAACGAGTAGCCGCGCACGACCTTGGCGCCCGGCACGGAAAGCATCTTGGTCGTGATCGGGTAGGTGACCTGGTCCTGCACCAGCTGCGGCGCCTGTCCCGGCCACTCGGTGTAGACGATCACCTGCGTGTCGGAGAGGTCCGGGATGGCATCGAGCGGAATGTGGCGCAGCGCGTAGATGCCGCCGAAAATCAGCACGGCGGTCCCCGCAAGGACGAGGAACTTGTTCCTGAGTGAAAAAGTGATGAGGGCCTTGAGCATGACGAACTCAGGGGTGGGTGGCCTGGGGCTTGGCGGCCGCGGCGCTCGTGGCGGGCCTGGTGCCACCCTCGGACCCAAAGTCGTGAGACTTTGGATCTGTTGATTGCGGATGATCGTCCAAACTCTCACGAGTTTGGCTACCCGGCGTGACGGAACTACCGGCCGGCGACGGGTTGCCGGTCTGGCGCAGCATCTTCTGGATCGCCTCGCGGAGCTGGCTTTCGGAATCGAGCAGGAACTGGCCGGAGGTCACCACGCGCTCGCCGGCCGCCAGGCCGGAGAGGACCTCGTAGTCGTTGTCCCCGGTGCGCGCGCCGAGCCGGACCTCGCGGGGCTGAAAGGCGCCGCCCGCGAGGGCTACGAAGACGGTATTGTGCTCGCCGCTGCGCAGCACGGCCATGTCGGGCACGAGCACGGCCGATGGGCTCAGTTCGGTCTCGAAGCGGATGTCGACGAACATGCCGGGTCTCAACGCCAGGTCGGGGTTGGCCAGCACCATCCGCGCCTGTGCCGCGCGGGTCGTGGACTCGACCGTAGGCAGCAGTTCGATCCGGCCGGTAAACTCGCGGTCGCCGCCGTAGGTGCTCCGCACACGCGCCTCCTGGCCGGAACGCACGAAGGCCAGGTCTTGTTCATAGATCTGCGCGCTCACCCACACCGTCGAAAGTTCGGCGAGGCGGTAAATTTTTTCGCCGGGCTTCACCATCATCCCCTGCACCGCGGGTTTCTCCAGGACCACGCCATCGACGGGTGCGCGAAACACGTAGGTGCGCCGGGCTTCGCCCGCGCGCGTCAGGTCGGCGATGAAGCCATCGGGTATGTCGAACAGCCGCAGCCGTTCGTCAGCCGCGTGCGTCAGCGGCCCGCCGGCCGGGCCTTCGCTGCGGGCGGCGATCAGGTAGTTGAGCTCCGCATTGTAGAGGTCCGGCGAATAAATCTCGAACAATGGATCGCCGGCGCGCACCTGCGTCCAGGTGGCGTTGACGAACAGCTTCTCGATCCAGCCCTCGTATTTGGTCGTGATGTCCTGCAGTCCCTGCTCATTGAACTCCACGGTGCCGACGGCGCGGATTTCGCGGCGGACGGGCCCGGTGCGGACGACGGCGGTCTTGAGATTCATCTGCTGGATCGTCACCGGATCGATGACGATGTCGTTGGTTGCATCGTTCTTGTCTTCGTAGACCGGCACCAGGTCCATGCCCATGGAATCCCGGCCGGGTTGGCCGCTGACCTCCCCGGGATTCATGGTGGATTTGTAGTATTTGATCCGGGGCTGGCCGGCCGCGCCGTTGCTCCACACGGGGACGAGCTTCATGCCGCAGATCGGGCAGTCCCCCGGGTGATCGAGGAGGATCTGCGGGTGCATGCTGCAGGTGTAAAGCTGCTTGTTCGCCGGGACGGTCTCGGCGTTGCTGGCGGCTGGTGCGGGCCCGCAGGCGACCGCGGTCAAAAGGATGATGACTGAAAGGCCGGAAAGGAAATGCAGTGTTTTCATGTCGGAAAAGCAGTCAGGGGGTGGCGGCGGCGGTGCGGGCGGGCAGCGGCGCGCCGGCCGGGACTTCGCCGGCCACAAGCAGGGAGAGGTCGGCAAGGGTTTTTTCGCGGTCGCGCAACGCGGCGACGCGCTCAACCTGCATGGCCAGCACCATCTCCTGGGTCTCGGGAATCATGGCAAAATTCGTCATGCCGGTCCCGTAGGCGGCGGCGACGGTGTCGTACGACTGGCGGAGGTTCGGCAGGGCGGTGCCGTCGATGTAGGCGACCATGCGGTCGGCTTCACGCACCATGTAGGTCATGCGCGCCAGGTCGGCCGCGACCATGAGTTCCTCGGTCCGCAGGCGCGCGACGGCGGCGTCGTGCCGGGCCTGTGCGGCGGCAATGGTGGCGGCGATCTTTTTCCGCCAGACGGGCAGCGTCATCTCGGCCAGCGGTCGCCACAACACGGGGTTCATCTTCAGGTCGGCCATCAGGCCGGCGGCAAAATCGGGCGTGCGCGCTTTCTGCTCCACGGCCACCTGGGCCACGCTCATCTCGACCATCGCGCGCATCTCGCCCAGGCGCGGGTTGGCGGCGACAACCGCGCGCCAGAACGTGTCATCGTCGGGGGTGGGCGCTGTCGGGGGCGCAAAGCATTCCGGCCAGGCCGGGTCGGGTCCGTCGTGGGCGATGCCGAGCGCGGCTTTGAAGCCGGCGCGCAGGGCGCGGCGCTCGTCCTCCAGGTTGGCGATCTCAAGGCGCAGCCGGCCGGCCTCGTTGAGCAGTTGCGTCAATTGGTCGAGCGAGCCCATGGCGTGCATGGTGACGTGCTCGGCATGCGAGAACCGGATCGCCTCCTCCTTCAGGCTGAGCATCTGCCGTTTCAGCCGCAGGGTTTCCTCGAGTGCCGTGAGGTCGACCCAGTTTTTTTTCACTCCGGCGGCGGTTTCCAGCATCCGGGTGACATAGCGCCGGTAGGCGACTTCGCTGGCCGCCGCCGCTTCGCGGGCCATCGCCGCACGTTTGCCGGGCGCCATGACGTCGAACATGAGTCCCGGCATGAGCGAGGTGACCGAGCGGGCAATGTCGGCCTGGAAAGTGAGCTTCGGGTCGGGCAGGGCCCGGGCCGGGGCGATGGCCAGCGCCGCCGCGTGCCATTCGTCATAAGCCGCCTCCACCTGCGGATGATTGAGCAGCGCGTAGTGCAGGTAGTCGGCGAGGGAGGCACCCGTCGTCAGCGCCGGTCGATCAGGCCCCGGGTGCAGCCGGGCGCCCGTCTGCCGCACGCGATCCAACGCCACCTTTTCCTCGCGGGACCCGCTGGCGCATCCGGCGAGAAGCAGCCCCAGGATGGTGATAATGAACCGGGGATTGTGCACGGCGGGAAGGGTGGGCTGAGCTCAGCCCTTCGTTTCCTCCTTCAGCGCGCCGCACGTTGGCATGTCCTTGCCAAAATAGGGATTCGCCACCTCGCGGGTGCTTTGCACCCAGTCCGCCTGTGCCATCGGGCAGGTCATGATGAAATAGCCCCCCTGCTGCCGGGCGAGCGCGACTGCCTCATGACTGAGGACCTTGAAAGCGTTGCGGGCCGAGCCAAGGTCATCCGCCCGGGCGACAGTTTTGGCCGAACGGGCGATGGGGTCGTGGTGCAGCCGGACCGCCTCGACGGCCAGGTTCCGGGCGGCGGCTCGGGCGGTCGCGAGGTCGTCGGCGCAGAGCGCGGACGAGACCCGCTCGTAGAGCGGGAGCAAAGCAAGCCGGTTATCCGCGGCGCGGGCGGCGGTGGCCGCCACCCCCATCAAGATCAGGAACGCAAAGAATGACCGTAAGGTTGTCATGGTCATTGGTAATACGCCGTGGACGGCGGCACCCCTTGGAGAATTCGCCGCCCCGGGGGTAAAAAAACACCCGCCGGGGTTTTGACCCGGCGGGTGGAAATCGTGGATTTGACTAGTTACCCAGGTTCAGGATTTTGCCTTCTGTGCGGCCATGGCCGCACAGCCGCAGCATTGGCTGTGAGGGCAGAACACGGGGGCTTGCTTTTGGTCGACTTGAGGCGGGGTAGCGGTTTGCGCGGCTGGCTGCAGCCGGTTTCGCCAGTATTCGGCGCCGGGACCGGCCCGGAGGATCGGGGTGGCGGCGAGGAGGAGCGTGACCGCCGAGAGGGCGAGCAGGGAATGGGATGTCTTCATGGTGGGGAGGGTTGATTGAGTGAATCGATGTTCGACTGAACGATACCGGGTAATACGCCGCCGTGCCGCCGTCCCCTCCACGAAAATGATGCGTCGTTTAGACAAGCCAATGTGCCGCGCCCTGGTCAGGCGGATGGCGGTCTACCGCCCGGGCGTGACCGGCCGCCGCAGATGCCGAGGAAGGGCCGGCCCGTCTCGCGGGCAAAGCGGATGGCCGCCAGTGCGCGCGGAATGGCGCGATGGGCGATGACCGCGTCGGAGCGGTCGCCCACGAGGGCCACGCGAAGGGACGCGTGGCCCGGTTTCATGTCCCCTCCGGCACGCCGGCCGGCTTCAAAACCAGACGACCGGCTGGCGACGGGGCACCCCGGCGGTGTTGGGTGGTGATGATGGCCACCGAGACGACAATCACCGCCGCGGCGGCGAGCGTGCGCGCCGTGACGGGTTCGCCGAGCATGAGCCAGCCGAGAAAAACGGCGACGATGGGATTGACGTAGGCGTAGGTCGAGACGCGGGCCGGCGTGCTGTTTTTCATGAGCCAGACGAAGGTGGAAAATCCCACCAGCGAACCCACGGCGATCAGGTAGGCAAACGCCAGCCATGAGCGCCCGGAGATGGCGGCCGGGGAGAACCCGGTCAGATCGCCATGCGCCCAGGCTGCCAGCAGGAGCGCCATTCCGCCGCAGAGCATCTGCAGGGCGGAGGCTGTGAGCGGTTCGGCCGGTGCGCGCACGCGCCGGCCATAGATCGAGCCGAAAGCCCAGAACATGCACCCGGCGAGGATGGCGATCACGCCGCTCCGATTCAGCCCGCCGGCCGCGGTATTTTCCCACGGTGCGGCCAGCCAGGCCACGCCGGCGAAGCCCAGCAGCAGGCCGGCCCCGGTCAGCAGGGTGGGACGGTGCCCGCCGCGCCACGCCCATTCCGTGAGCACCATCATCAACGGTTGGGAACCGATGATGAGTGCCGTGAGCCCCGACGGGATATATTGCTCCGCCCAGACCACGAGGCCGTTGCCGCCGAGCAGAAGAAAAGTGCCGATGACGGCGTTGTCGTACCACTGTCGCGCCGTGGCCCGGAAGCCGCGGGTCACGGCCAGCCAGCCGGCCAGCAGTACGCCGGCCACGAGGAAACGCGCGCCTGCCATCAAGAACGGCGGCAGCGTCTCAACCGCGACCCGAATGCCGAGGTAGGTGCTGCCCCAGACCAGATAGATGGTGGCAAAGGCAAGAATCAGGGCGGTGCGCGACGGTGAGTTCATGGCGGGTCGGAGGCCGGGCCCGGCTGGGCAAACCGTCCGTACTCCATGTGGCGCATGGTCGCCTCGGCCGCCGCGGCGCCGAGCAGGCGGGCGACCACGTGCAGCGAGCAGTCAATGCCGGCGCTGATGCCGGCGGCGGTGAGGATCTTCCCGTTGTCGTGGAAACGCTGGCTGGGGTCGATGGCGGCCGCGGGCGCGAGTTCGCGCAGGAGATCAAGCGCGCCCTGATGGGTGGTGGCGCGCCGGCCGTCGAGGAGGCCGGCCTTGGCCAGCAGCAGCGCCCCGGTGCAGACGGACATGACGATCTCGGCCCGCTTCGAGCGCGTGCGGATCCACTCGATCAGCGCCGGACGCTGCAGCAGCGCGCGGGTTCCGATTCCGCCTGGAACGACAAGCACATC
>JBAZMN010000065.1:0-7549 GCA_041649735.1 Opitutaceae bacterium
CGTGTTCGGGGCCGTGATCGTGCTCCTCATCGTGATCGTGGTGGCCGATGCACAGGGTGTAGGCGCCGGGGGCGAGTTCGTAGACGCCGGCCCACTCGAAGGGATACTCGGCCTCGAGGAAACGCGGGTCGAGGTCGGTGGCGCGGCTGAGGTTGAAGCCGCCGACGTCGAGCACGCGGTTGATGGGGAGGTCGCAGTTGCGCGTGCGGTGAATCCGGGCGGCGGTGTTCATCCGGTGCAGACGCGTCTCAAGCCGGTCGAGATCAACGTCGCCGGCGAGGTCGGTCTTGTTGAGGAGAATGACGTCGGCGAAGCCGATCTGCTCCTTCACTTCCCGGCCGTCGTCGAGGTGCTGCAGGACGTGCCGGGCATCGACAATCGTGACGATGCCGTCGAGGCGGTAGGCGTCGCGGATTTCCGGATCGGTGAAGAAAGTCTGCGCCACCGGGCCCGGATCGGCGAGGCCGGTGGTCTCGATCAGCACCCCGTCAAGACGGTCCTTGCGCTTGAGGAGCCGGCCGAGAATGCGGAGCAGGTCGCCGCGCACGGTGCAGCAGAGGCAGCCGTTGTTCATGGCGAAGATTTCCTCGTCGGCCTGGATGACGAGCTGGTTGTCGACGCCGACCTCGCCGAACTCGTTTTCGATCACGGCGATCCGGCGCCCGTGCTGTTCGGTGAGGATGCGGTTCAGCAGGGTCGTCTTGCCGGCCCCGAGGAAGCCGGTGAGCACGGTGACAGGGATGCGGTTGTCGGCGGCCATGACTTGGGAAAGGGACTAAGCAAAACCAGACGACGGCGAAAGGCGAGCCCGGGCAGGCGATCAGGCCCGCTCCCGCGGCAGGCTCAGCCGGCGGCGTTCTGCAGCTCGTAACTGAGCACGCTCAGCGCGTAGGCGGCGGCGGTCTCGCAGCGGAGCACGAGCGGACCGAGGGTGATGGCTTCGAAGCCGGCCGATTGTGACAGGCTCAGCTCCGCCGGGGTAAAATCGCCCTCGGGGCCGACGAGCCAGAGCACCTTGCGCGGCGGACGGCCGTTGGCGGCGGCATAGGCGGCCAGCACGCCCTTCAAGGATTTCGCCCCGGGCTGCAGGCTGGCGATAAGCTTCAAATCATAGCCGCGGCTCGCCTCCATGAAGACGGCGGCGGTCTGGAGGGGCAGGATTTCCGGCACGAAGGGATTGCCGCACTGCTTGGCGGCCTCGATTGCGGCCAGCTGCCATTTCTCGATCTTGCGATCAGTGCGGTCGCCCTCGAGATGCACGACCGTCCGCTCGCTTTCCAGCGGCGCCAGGCGGGCGGCGCCGAGTTCCGTGGCCTTGCGCACGATCGCGTCCATGAACGGACCCTTGGGCAGCGCCTGGCCCAGTGTGATCTCGTAGGGCAGGCGCTTCGCCTGCTGGCGGAAGCGCACCTTGAGCGTCGCCTCCGGCTTCGGATCGCCGGCGAGCTCGCAGATCCACTCGTTGCCGCGGCCGTCGAAGGCCACGACCGTGTCACCGGGCTTGGCGCGGTTGACGGCCACCAGATGGCGGCTTTCGTCCGCAGACAGGCGGATCACGGACGGTTCGCGTTCGGGCGGCTGGCAGTAGGCGCGGAAGTCGGGCATGGGGGGTGAAAGTTGGGAGTGAAGGTGAAAAGTGAAAGTGAAGCGGAGGATGGCGGCCAGCAAGCTCGCGTTCGGGGTGGGCGGCGGGACGAAACCCCGCACCGCAACTTCACGCCGCAAAAAAAGGGCGCCCTGCTGAGCAGCAGGGCGCCCTTGCCGACTTATCAAACTACAAACTAGATGGAAGAATTAAGAACCAAAGCTCTTAATCTCTCTTGCACCAAGATAGACGCGGAGCGGAGGCCGGACGTTCAAAGGGCTCCCATTTTTTCTGCAAGCCACGGGACCGGCGGTCCCGATGGCAGCGGCCTTCGGGAGGGGAAAATAGCATTTACATCATGATCGACCGGCCTACCGTTCGCTTTTCTCGAGTCGCCCGGGTGGCGGAACTGGCAGACGCAGCAGACTCAAAATCTGCCGATCGCGAGATCTTGTGGGTTCGATTCCCACCCCGGGCACCAGCCTTCGCCCTACGGGCTATGGCTGGCAGGCCAGCCTTGAGCATACGGGGTTTGGTCTTTGTGGGAGAACACGGGGGGCGGAGGCTGTCCTCCGTAGCCGAATCCGGCGAAGCAGGCTTGGCGAAGGAGGACATTACCCTCAGGATCGGTAAGCCTCATATTACAGGCCGCCGGCGCCATCTATGGAGGACAAGACGGCTGGCAGGCCATCTACACGTCAAGCGGGAGTCGGACGCAGGGGCTCGAGGGGCGCGGGCTCATGGACGCCGCCATGGTCCGCCCAGATCCCGCGGGGCCGGGCCCAGGCCACCGCGTTGGCAATCACGCGGCGGACGTTGGGGTCGTGGTAGGTCGGAAAGGTTTCATGGCCGGGGCGGAAGTAGAAGATCCGGCCGGCGCCGCGATGCCAGCAGCAACCGCTGCGGAAAACGTCGCCGCCCTCGAACCACGAAATGAACACCTGTTCCTCGGGTTCGGGGATGCCGAAGGGTTCGCCGTACATCTCTTCCCGCGGCAGTTCAAAGTGGGGCGGCAGACCGGCGGCAATCGGATGACCGGGATGGCAGACCCAGATGCGCTCGCGCTCACCGCAATCGCGCCAGCGGAGGCCGCAGCGCGTGCCGAGCGCGCGCTGGAAGATTTTGGAAAAGTGGCCGGAGTGCAGCACAATGAGCCCCATGCCGGCGAGCAGGCGCATCCAGACGCGGTGCACGATCTCGTCGTGCACTTCCTGATGGGCGAGGTGTCCCCACCACACGAGCACGTCCGTGGCGTCGAGACGCGGGACGGTGAGCCCGTGCTCCGGTTCCTGGAGGGTGGCGGTGGTGACGTCCGCCCCGGGCAGATGCTCGCGGATGCCCGCGGCCACGGCCTGATGCATGCCCTGCGGATAGATGGCGGCGACCGCCGGATTCCGGTGTTCGTGGACATTTTCGCCCCAGACGACGACGTGCAAAGGTGACATGATGACAACGCTGCTCCATGGGCCCGTGGCCTTCTCCGGCCAAGCATCCTCAAGGATCAGGACGCCGGGGGAGCAAACCCGGTGCGCGGCACAAGATTAATTAATAGCGAATGGTGACGGTGGCCGGCAGCTTCTCAACGAGGATTTCGTTTTTCTCCCCCGGCAGCAAGCGTCCGTCCCCCGTGACGGAGGCAACCCTTTCCGACCGCGGAGACTTCAAGACAATCTTGCCGGCCGGCATCACGATCTCGCCGCCGAGCTTGACCACCATCGTCCGTCCCGGATGGCCTTCCGGCGCGGCCGCCGGCTTGATGCTGTAGCTGAGGTTGCCGTAGTAGGTCGGCAGATTGCTGACTTCGACCCCGGCGGGATCATCCGCCCACGCGTCGGCGATGCCGGCGCCGACGACCAGCGCCTCATCCTGCTCGCGTTCATAGACGAACATGGCCCGCACCGAGCGGATGAAATCGGAGCCGCACCAGGTGTGGGGCATGTCGCCGATGTATTTCGGCGTGCGGGGATCGCGGTACACCACCTCCGCCCAATGATTCCAGCCCCGGGGCCGGCGGTCGCCCATGAAGTAGTTCAGGGCATCGAGGGCCCGCTGTTTCTGGTCGAGATAGACGAAGGAGCCGATGATGCGGTTCTCGTAGGGAGTGTAGTCCTTCCACTCGATGGTGTTGAGCCGGCGCTTCGTGAAGTAGTCGAAGTAGCGGTCGAAGGTGTGGTGCAGCTCCGGCTCCGGAATGTTGCCCAGCTCGTTGACCGGGTTGATGCCGACCGTTGTCGAGGTGGCGTCAAGATCGCCCAGCTCGACGCAGCCGGGAATGTAGTCGATGTGATGGTTCTGCATCGCCAGCCGCATCGAGGCGTACAGATCCTTCCGGAAATCGTCGCGTTCGGCGGCGAACTCGGCCTGTTTTTCGCTTTCGCCGAGGATGCCGGCGATCGCGGTCGCATCCTTCAGTCCGCGGAGGATGAAAAAGTCGTCCCAGTACGAATGCATCGGCTTGTTCGAGTATCCCTCATGGCTGATGGACTCGGGGACCAGCCCGTAGCAGGCGCGCTGCTCGGGGGTTCCGTTTTGGTACACGGCGGTCTTGCGCTCCGCGCGGAGGTGCTGGATGTAGCGCGCGGTCTTCGCCACCGTTTCCCACTTCGAGCGCAGCCAGGCTAGGTCATGGGTGTAGTGGTAAACCTGCATGATCAGGTAGATCATCTCGCCGTGGCTGTCGTTCTCATCCGTCGGATCGGCGCCGCGGGAATCGACCACACAGGGAATCTTGCCGTTCGGGTATTGGAAACGGGCATACCAATCGGCATACGCCTTGACCTCGTCCGTGATGCCCAGCTGGAGCAGGGCCGTGGAGGTCAGCGAGCCGTCGCGGATCCAGGCCCGTTTGTAATTGCGCGCTCCCGGCTGGATGCGCGGTCCATCCTGGTTGATGAAGATGTACGCCAGGTTGGATTTGATCGTGTCGATGATCGGTTGCGCCGACGCGGGCAGTTTCACCTGGAAGCGGTCCAGCAGGGATTCCCACATCCGCCGGGTCGAGGCATGCGCGAGGCCGACATAGATTTCGGCGTCCGCGGGGTCCATGTTTGGTACGGGGCTCCCGCTCCAGCCGTGAAAAGGCATCGCGAGGTGAAACGCGGCCGCGGACTGGCCGGCGAGGGCGAAATCGTACTCCAGCGCGGCGGAGCCAAATCCCTGGGGATCGCGGACACCGGCCGCGGCCGGGAGGCGCCCCTGCCGCAGATACTCCGTGATGTCCCCGCTCTCAAAGGCGGTGGCGCCAAAACCCGACGGGGCATCAAGCGGGATGAGCTGCTTTTCGTCCACGGTCAGCGTTCCGTGCTCCAGCTGCACGCGGTCGATGCGGGCCCAGCCGCCGGGGTGCAAGAGGCCCTGCCAGGGCGGATTGACTTGAAACGGACGGATCGTGAGGAATAGCTTTCCCCGGACCGGCCGGCCGGCATTTTCGATCTTGTAGCTGGCGAGCAACCGGCTGTCCGGTCCGGCGGAGCCGGCGGCAAAGGCGGTGATCGTCAGCGTGAGATCCTGGTATCTCCACTCGACCGAGGGGATCGGCAGATAACCCTTTTCCAGAGACTGGCGCAGGGTCACGTCGTTCCAGGTGACGAGCCGGTCATCGAGGTAGAGAAACGGCTCGATGGTGAAACGGAGCTGATCCACCTCGATGGTCCCCGCGTCGTTGATCAGCGCCTCCCGGCCGTCGTGGGGACTGCCCACGATTGTCCAATAGCTTTGTTCCTGCAGCAGGTACTTGGGATAAAGCCCCCGCGGCTGATCCCGGGCCACGGCACTGAAAAAATCATTGGCGGTGGCGCCGAACTCGGGGTCCTTGACTGCGAGCTGCGCGATCGCAAATCCCCGGTGACTCGGGCCTTGCTTCAGCACGAGCTTGAGGAAGCGGCCCTGCTGTTCGGGCAGATCGACGTAATCGCGCCCGCCGTTGCCTTGTGTCACCGCCGCCGCCGGCAGCCATTCCTGCCCGTCCGCCGACGTGAGCACGTCGTAGGCCGAAGCGTAATCCCCCTCCTGCCAGTCGATCACCAAGCCGCCCAGCTCCCTTTCATAGCCGAAATCGAGCTGGAGCCACGCCGGGCCCGGGCCGCCGGCGCGCCGCCAGGCGGCGAGCCGGCCGGTGGCGGGGTCGTAGGCGGGCACGCTGCCGGTGGCGGTGGAGGAGACGCTGACCTGGGCGTGCGCGGTGCGGGCGGCGTTCCCGTCGATGGGTTCGAAGCGGAGGTTGTCGAAGTAAATCCGGCCCTTCCCGCCCGTGCCGGAGGAAACCACGAGTTCGATCGCCTTGACGTGCCGGATTTCGGCGCCGCCAGAGGGTCCCCACGCAAACGTCAGCTGCCGCCGCCGGATATGCTGCGGCGTCCACTGCGTGGGGTAGGTGACATCGAGTTTTTTGATCCACCAGGTATTCCCCTCCGCGTCGATGAGCTTGAGCTCGAAATTGTTCACCGGCGCCTCAGCCTTCAGGTCGAAGGTGAACTGATAGTCGTCCGGCAAATCGAGGGAGATGTCCTTGTGCGCGCTCGCGTAGCCGTTGCTCCCGCTCAAATCGAACTCCAGCGCCAGGGCCCGGCCGTTTTTTCCCTCGGCACTGGTGAGGCTCATCCTGGCGCCCTCGGAATGAACCGCCTGCCAGCCGGCCAGGGTTTCAAAATCGTCAAGCAGGCGGGGTTGGGAGCACAGGCAGGCGGGCAGCAGTCCGGTCGCAACGGCGAGCAGCGTCCGGGCCCATGATCGATTGGGTGCAGATGTCGGGAGCATCATGGATTTAAGATGCCGGGATGCCGCCGGCTTGGGCGGCGGCTTGTTCGCGGAGATGCCGGGCCTTCCTTTCGTCCAGCTGTTGCTTGATCTGGTAGGCGCGCGCTTCGCTCAAGGGATATTTGGCCAGCAATGCGACGCTGATGAGGCAGAGGGCGGGGGGCAGTCCGATTTCCCAGAACCGGATCCAGAACAGCGTCGCCTCGCTCTGGGTGGGCATGCCCTCGTGAAAGCTCGTAAAGCGCAGCACATACCCGCTGACGACGGTGGCGATCGAAACCGCCACCTTCCACCACCAGTTGTAGACCGCGAAATAGATCCCCTCGCGGCGGACGCCGGTCGCGTATTCGTCCTCGTCGCAGATGTCGGCGATCATCGAGTTGACGAGGGTGAAACAGAAGACCATGCCGAGGGACAACCCGATGGTGGGAATGAACGTCAGCCAGGGATAGGTCCGGCTGTAGCACAGGATCTTCGACAGGTTGCCCACGATGATGATGGTGAGCGCGATGATGACCGTGGCCCGCTTGCCGAACCGTTTCGACAACCACGTCATCGGGAAAACGCCGAGGAGGCCGACCGCGGCCCAGAGGGTTCCGTTCTCGGCCATGAGGGCGGAAGCGGTGTCCTGGTTGCCGCCGAAGAGGTAGAAGATCGTGATGTAATTGTTGAAGCCCATCACGAGCTGGAACCCGACGATCAGCAGGACAAATGCCGTGACGAGCCGGACAAAGGTGCCGTTGCGATAGGTCGTCTTGAAACTCTCCACAATCGGCACCCGGTCCTGCGACCGGACCTGCTTCAACTTGGACTCCTGGCAGACCAGGGCGCAGGTCAGGCCGCACGCGGTGAGGATGACGCTCATGGCGAGGCACACCCATTTGATCCCGTTCACGGCGTCGCCGCCGAAGAACGGCCGGTTGGCCAGGTAGTAAATCCACGGCAGCGTGAACGCGCCCACGTTGCCGATGAAGCTCGCATAGGCGAACACGCTCGTTTTCTCGTGATAGTCCTCGGTCATCTCGAGGCCGAGCGCCCCGTGGGGAATCGCATAGATCGGGACGACCGTGTAGAAGAACAACGAGACCACGACGAAGTAGGCGAACATCGCGGATTTATTCCAGTCGCGCGGCACGGCCCACAGCAGCCAGAACGCAATCCCGATCAGGAGGCCGCCGATGACGAGAAACGGAATCCGCCGGCCGAAGC
>JBAZMN010000066.1:0-7520 GCA_041649735.1 Opitutaceae bacterium
AGTTCGGCGTCGATTACATCGAGGGGGGCTTTCCCGGCTCCAATCCGCGCGACATCACCTTCTTCGCCGAGGTGGGCAAGCTGAAGCTCCACCACGCCCGCGTCGCCGCCTTCGGTTCGACCCGGCGGGCGGGCGTCACCGCCGCCCACGACCCGCAGCTCAAGGTGCTGGTCGAGGCCGGGACTCCCGTCGTGACCGTCGTGGGCAAGACCTGGCTGCTCCATGTCACCGAAATCCTGCGCACGACCGCCGAGGAAAACCTGGCCATGATCGAGGACTCGGTGCGCCACCTCGTCGCCGCCGGCCGCGAGGTCATTTACGACGCCGAGCACTTTTTCGACGGCTTCAAGAATGATCCCGACTACGCGCTCCGGACCCTGGCCGCGGCGAAGCGCGGCGGCGCGGCCAACCTCACGCTGTGCGACACCAACGGCGGCACGCTGGTCGACGACCTCAAGGAGACCGTCGCCCGGGTCGTGCGCGAATTCGGCGGTGACCGCGTGGGGGTGCACTGCCACAACGACAGCGGCCTCGGGGTGGCGGTCTCGCTTGCCGGCATCGCGGCCGGCGCCACGCTGGTGCAGGGCACGGTCAATGGCTACGGCGAGCGCACGGGCAACGCCAACCTCACGACCATCCTGCCGAACCTCTTCCTGAAGATGGACCGCACCGCGTTCTGCCGGCCCAACCTGCCGCAGTTGCGCGAGCTTTCCCACTATCTCGACGAGCTGGCCAACCAGCGTCCGGATCCGAAGGAGCCTTTTGTCGGCGCCTCCGCCTTTGCCCACAAGGGCGGCCTCCATGCCAACGCCGCCCAGAAGGTCGCGCGCAGTTACGAGCACATCGACCCGGCCACGGTCGGCAACCGCACGCGGGTGCTGGTCTCCGACATGGCCGGCCGCAGCAGCATCGTCATGAAGGCGAAGGAACTCGGCTTCGCGCTCGACGAGAAGGCGCCGGAGTTGAAGGAGATCATCGAGGAGCTGAAACAACTGGAATTCGAGGGGCACGAATTCGAGGCGGCCGACGCCTCCTTGAAGTTGCTGCTGGCCAAATGGCTGAAAAAGCACGCCCCCTCGTTCACGTTCGAGGGCTACCGCGTGATCATCGAGCGGCGCGGGCCGGAGTCCTCGGTCGTGGCCGAGGCCACGGTGAAACTGAAGGTCAACGGCAAACCCGTCCACACCGTGGCCGAGTGTGTCGGTCCGATCGGCGCCCTCGACAAGGCGTTGCGCCTTGCCCTCGAGAAGGCCCACCCGGTCATCAAGGACACGGTCCTGAGCGATTACAAGGTGCGCATCCTCGACAGCCGGCGCGGCACCAATTCCCGCACCCGCGTGCTGATCGAGACCACCGACGGCCAGGAAATCTGGGGCACGGTGGGTGTGAGCGACAACATCATCGAGGCCTCCTGGGAGGCGCTCCGCGACGCCGTCGAGTACAAGCTCCTGCTCGAGGAGGAAAAAGCGAAAATCGGAGGCCGGAAACCGGAGGCCGGATAACAGTTTCAGACGATCCCATCCAGAGCCGACCGGGTGTAGGGGCGCAGACTTGCTGCGCCCACTGGGGCGGGTTGTGGCGCGGTTTAGAGCGCAAACCCGGCCGGTGCTAGGTGCCGCCGGGCTCGTCTGGCAGAGGGATTTCTTCGAGCACCGGCTTCGGCTCGCGGAGTCGATGGAGTCCTACGGCCTCTACGTGTTCCTCAATCCGTATCGGGCGGGGTTGATTGCTGCGGATCAGGCATGGCCGCATTGGCATTGTCCGCGGCCGGAGACCTTCCTGTTCATGTCGCAGCTGAATCCCGGAGCGGTGCCGCCGTGCGAGTGGATTGGGTTGCCGATTCCGCCGTCGCTGGCCGTCGGCGAATAGCGGGGCGGGCGCAGCCAAGCCTGCGCCCCTACAAGCAGCACCATCCGCGATCACAGCAGCGGCGCCAGCAGGCGGCTGACGTCCTCGGCGATGTTGCCGAGCAGGCGGCGCGAGGGTTTTTCCGCCGTCAGCGGATGACAGTGGGTCATGAGCTCCTCGGCCCAGGCACGCATGGCGTGCACTTCCGGTTCAGAGTAGACAAACACGCCGATCTCGAAATTCACGAAGAGCGAGCGCAGGTCGAAGTTGGCCGAGCCGAGCAGGCCGATGCGGTCGTCGATGATCATGCCCTTGCCGTGCATCATGCCGGGCCGGTACAGGAGCACCTGCACGCCGGCCTTCTGCAACTCCCGCAGATAGTGGCGCCGCGCCTGGTCGGCGATCGGGTGGTTCGAGCGGGCCGGCACCACGAGTTTCACCTCGTGCCCCGTGCGCGCCTTGACCAGCAGCGAGCGGAAGATCACCTCGTCGGGGATGAAATACGGCGTGATGATCCAGATCCGCCGCTTCGCCTCCTGGAGGAAGGAAAGGATGCCCTCGTAGAGCGGATCACCCGTGACGTCCGGTCCGCTGGCAACCACCTGCAGCTCGCACGCGCCGCGCGGCTCGATCACCGGGGCGCCGCTCTCCGCGTGCAGCTTGTCGACCGGCTGCCCGCTGGCGTAGCACCAGTCGGCGAGGAACACCTCGTTGAGCAGCTCAACGGCGGGACCCTCGATGACCGCGCCAAAGTCGCGCCAGCGCTTTTTCCGCGGCGGCCGCCCCATGTATTCGACCGCCAGGTTGTGTCCGCCGAGGATGGCGCTCTGCTGGTCGAAGACGGCAATCTTGCGGTGGTTGCGGAGGTTGGCCGAGCCGCGCCACTGCAGGGGCAGCACGGGCATGAAACGGTGCACTTCGCCGCCGGCCCGGCGGATCGGATCGACGAAACCGCGGCTGCTCAGGAAACAGCCGACGGCGTCGAGCAGCAGCCGGACCTTCACTCCCTCGCGGGCGCGTTGGGCCAGCAAGTCCACGATCCGCCGCCCCGTGTCATCGCGGCCGAGGATGAACGTCATCAGGTGAATCGTCTGCCGGGCCTCGCGGATCCGCCGCTCGAACTCGGCATACGCTTCCTCGCCGCTGGTGAGCAGGCGCACCGCGTTGCCGCCCACCGGCGTGCAGCCGCCCTCGCGGACCAGGGCCTGCGCGGTGGCGCCGGTCGCGATCGGGGAGGTGACGGCGGTCACCGCCGAGGGCACGGGCGACAGCCGCGACTTTCGCGCCACCAACCGCTGGAGCTTGCGGCCGCCGAAGAGCAGATACAGCGGCACGCCCACATAGGGAATGAGCGCAATGCCGAGCAGCCAGGCCACGGTGTTGCCCGGCTGCCGTTTTTCGCTCATGAGGCGGGCGATCAGGAAGACCGCGAGCAGAAAGCCGCCGACCGTCAGCAGATGGCGCAGGATTTCGGCATACAGCGGGGATTCCGTCTCCATGATGCTCCGGCCCCATTTTGCCGGCCGGAGCGATGGAGGGAAGCGCATTCGCCGGCCTGCGCAGCCGTCCCTTGCCAACTCCGGGGAACTGTGTGTTAGTTCCACTTCTTGATCATGGCTTCGCTCTCCGCCGCCACTCTCCAGCTCAAGCGCCGGCTCGGCGCCGCCGTCCGCACCGATGAGAAGACCCGGTGGGAGGCGTCGTTCGACAGTGCCAAGCTGTCGTTTCTGCCCGCGGCGGTCATCCGGCCGCGCCGGGCCGCCGACGTGGGCACAGTGCTCGCGCTGGCCAACCGGCACCGGGTGCCCGTCACGGTGCGTGGCCGCGGCACGTCGCTCACCGGCTCGGCGTCGCCCCGGCGCGGCGGCTGGGTGGTCGATCTGACCGGCCTGCGCCGGGTCCGCATCGACGCCGAGGCGGGCCTGGCCCACGTGCAGGCCGGCGCGACCAATGCCGCGGTCAAGGCCGCGGCCGAGGCGCAGGGCTGGTTTTATCCCCCCGATCCGTCTTCGCGGGAGTACTGCACGATCGGCGGCAACATCGCGTGCAACGCCGGCGGCATGCACGGCGGCAGGTACGGGGTCACCCGCGACTACGTGCTCGCGTTGAAGGGGTTTCTGCCGACCGGCGAGGAGGTGGAATGGGGCACGGCCACGAAAAAATTTTCCGCGGGCTTCAACCTCCGCGACCTCTGGATCGGCAGCGAGGGCCTGCTCGGCGTGGTGACGGAGGCCGTGCTCAAGCTCATCCCGCTGCCGCCGGCCCGGTGGACGCTGCTGACGGCCTTTGCGGGCGAGACGGCCGCCCTCGGCGCCGCCCGGGCGCTGTTTGCCCGCCGCGTGCAGCCGGCGATCTGCGAATTCATGGACCGGTTCAGCGTGCAATGCGTCGAGCTCGCCACCGGCAAAAGCGTGTTTCCCGGCCAGGCCGGCCGTTCGGTCGTCCTGATCGAACTCGCCGGCTCGGTGAACGAGATCGACGACCAGAAGCTGGAGGTCCTGGCGTGGGCGCAGCAGTATGCCGCGGCCTTCCGCGAGGCGCGCAGCCGGACGGAGGCCGAGCAGCTCTGGGCGGTGCGGCGCCAGTGTTCCAGCGCGATGTACCGGCTCGGCGACGCCAAGCTCAACGAGGACATCGTCATCCCGATGCGGCAGTACGAGCGCTTCGCCCGTTTCCTCGAACGCCTGCGCCGGCAGTCGGGCCTGCCCATTCCCACTTTCGGGCATCTGGCCGATGGCAACCTGCACGTGAACATCCTCTATCATCCCGACCGTCCGGCCGAAAGCCGGGCCGCGGAGCGGGCGGTGAAAAGCCTGATGGAGACGGTGGTGGCCATGGGCGGCGCGATTTCGGGCGAGCACGGCATCGGCCTGGCGAAGACGCCGTTTTTCCGGCTCCAGCACCGCCCGGCCCAGGTGCGGGCCATGCTTGCCGTCAAACACGCGCTGGATCCGCGCGGCATCCTCAATCCGGGAAAAATGTTCGAGGTGTTCCAGGTCTGGAAGCACCCGCGGGTGCAGGTCCGCCTGCCGTGGGATACCAAATGATTCTTCTCCCTTGGAACACGGCGATCAGAGAGACGCAGGGTCGTCGGGGGGATGATGGCCGGCGACGAAGACCACTGCCATTGGATCAACTGTCCGGCAGTCGAATGGCTATCTGAAAGCCTCCAAGGGATCGCAGGGGCGCAGACTTGCTGCACCCATTTCGAGGGCGCGACTCTGCTGGCCAGCAGAGCGCCCCTACGAAGATCCAATAAAATCCCGCGGAAGCAGAGTTTCCGGATAGCCTCGAGTCTGCCGTGCCCCGGCGCCGGCCTAAATGGCGGCCGGACCCCGCTCGTCGGTGCGGATGCGGACCGCGGCTTCGAGCGGGGCGACAAAAACCTTCCCATCGCCGATCTTGCCGGTCTTGGCCGCCTTGACGACGGTCTCAACCGTCTTGGCGGCGAGGTCATCGTCGACGGCAATCTCCAGTTTCACCTTTGGGAGAAAATCGACGGTGTATTCGCTGCCGCGGTAGATCTCCGTATGGCCTTTCTGGCGGCCGAAGCCTTTGACCTCGGTGACGGTCATGCCCTCGATGCCGATGCCGAAGAGGGCTTCCTTCACGTCCTCGAGTTTGAAGGGCTTGATGATGGCGATGATCAGCTTCATGGGTGCAGAGGAGTGGTCGTTGGTGGTGGAGCGAATGGCGGCGGTCGCGAGGTCCGGCCAGCGTCGATGCCATGACGGCGCGCCGGCGGCGACTTTACTAACGGAAACCGGCGCCCGGGGAAAGCCGTTTATTGCGCCGGGCCATTGCCCGCCGCGGTTCGACGAATACCGTGTGAACAACTCGGCGCACTTTCCCATTGCGGTCGCAATTTCACCTCACTCTAGTCTGCACCTTCAAGTTGCATGTACCTCAAGGCGCTCAAGCTCCATGGCTTCAAGTCCTTCGCCGATCCCACCATCCTCCGCTTCGAATCCGGCGTCACGGCCATCGTCGGTCCCAACGGTTGCGGCAAGAGCAACATCGCCGATGCGATCCGCTGGGTGCTGGGTGAACAGAGCGCCAAGGCCCTCCGCGGCGGCAAGATGCAGGACGTCATCTTCGAGGGCGCCGAGACCCGCCGGCCGCAGAACCTCTGCGAGGTGTCCCTCCTCCTGACCGAGTGCGAGCAGCAGCTCGGCACCGATTTCCACGAGGTCGAGATCATGCGGCGCACCTCGCGCGACGGCGTGAGCGACTATCTCCTCAACGGCCAGTCCTGCCGCCTCAAGGACATCCACAAGCTTTTCATGGATACGGGCGTCGGCCGCACGTCCTACTCGATCATGGCCCAGGGGCAGATCGACCAGGTGCTGTCGTCGAAGCCCGAGGAGCGCCGCGCCGTTTTCGAGGAGGCCGCGGGCATCACGCGCTACAAAAGCCAGCGCCGCGAGGCCCTCGGCAAGCTCGCGCTGACCGACCAGAACCTGGCCCGCGTGACCGACGTGATCGCCGAGGTCGGCCGCCAGATTGGCAGCCTGCGCCGCCAGGCTTCCAAGGCCATGCGCTACAAGCGCCTGAGTTTCCGGCTGCGTCACCTCAGCCTCGCCCACAGCGCGTGGCAGTGGGGCCAGCTCAGCGCGACCATCGCCGGACTGGAGGCGGACGTGTCCGCCCTCCGGGGCGCGACGGAAGCCCAGCGCGCCACGCTGGAGGGACACCAGCGCGAGCTGAACGAGATCAAGGCGCGCCGCAGCGACTACAACCAGCGGGTGCAGGAGGCGCAGCAGGCCGTCTTTGACCTGCGTTCCCAGAAGGAACAGGCCGAGAACCAGGCCGGGGTCGCCCGCATCAAGCGGACCGGCCTCGAGGAGCGCATCCAGTCGGGGCGCGACGACCTGGCCGAGGTGGAGATGCAGCTGCGCGAAGTGTCGGCCCAGGTCGACAGCGGGGCGCAGGACAAGCAGCTCCAGCTCAACCTCCTCGGCAGCTCCGATGCCGTTTTCCAGCAGCGCAACCGCGAACTGGCCATCGTCGAGGGCGAACTGGGCCGGCTCGACCAGCAGCTCCAGCAGGCGAAGTTCGACCTGCTTCAGCGCGAGAGCGCCGTGGCGCGCCTGCGCACCGATTGCTCGGGTTACGAGGTCGAATCGAAGACCAGCGTCGTGCGGCACGACGAACTCGCCGCGCAGATCACGGAGGTACACCAGGCGCGGGCCGCGGCCGCCGCCCGCGCGACCGAGGAACAGCGGCGGCTCGAGGCTGCGCGGGTCGACCAGAGCCGGGCCCACAACGACCTGCAGGCCGCCCAGCATGCCCTGCAGGAGGCCACGCAACGTTTTCGGGACGGCCAGCGCCGCCTGCAGGAGCTCGACCGCACGCTGGCCCAGCGCGCCGCGCGGCTGCGCCTCCTGCAACAATTGCACGAAAAGTGGGAGGGCTTCGGCGAGGGCGCCAAGGCGCTCCTGCAAGGCCGGCTCGATTCCGTCCTGGCCGGCCGTCCCATCGCGCCCATCACGCAGGGGCTGGAGGTGAAGCCGGAGTTCGGCCAGGCGCTCGAGGCGCTGCTCGGGGCCGCGGTCGAGGCCATCGCCGTGGCCGACCTGTCTGTGACCCGGCAGATTCTCGCATATCTGGAAGAACAAAAGATCGGCAGCGCGTGCCTGCAGATTGCGGAGACCGGCAGTCGCGGGGCGGAG
>JBAZMN010000067.1:0-7332 GCA_041649735.1 Opitutaceae bacterium
CTGGGCGGCGGTAACGACTGCGGGTGGCGCCTTGGGAGGACCCGCGTGCGTCGACAACGGCAAATTCCCACAAATTTCCGCACAAAAACCACTCTTTTTTCGGGGTCCAGATGCTGGGCGCTTCGCCCTCGATGATGGTCGTCGGGGTCCGCTGCGAGAGCGCGAGCCATAGTCCGCCGTTGTTTCCGGTGACGTGCCGGGTGCTGCGCGCTACCACCGCCAGCCACGCGCCGAGCGGCAGGTGCACGGCCGTGATGTGCCGCGGCTGGAGCGCTGCGATGAACGGGGCGAGGCGCTGCGCGTCCTCGCGTGCGCTTCCGGCGATGATGGGGATCTCGGTCGGGATGTGCTGTGCTGCGACGCGCTGCCACAATGCGGGCGTTGATCCTTCGTTGCCTCGCGTGCGCTCGACGGGCTGGATCGTGGCGTATGGCTCGTGCTCAATCCCGACGTTGCGCAGGGCTGCTGTGGCTTGGGCGATGTCCGACGGGGTTGGTACCAGCGGGATCTCGACGGGCTTCCAGGGGACGCTCTCGAGCCATCCGAGCTGGTGCAGGATCTGCGCGCCAGGGTAGCCTTCGCGGTCGGCGGTGCCATCGTGGACTGCCTCGCCGGTGTGCGTTGCCTGGGGGTGTCCGCGCAGTGAGATCGTGCTCCATCGTGGCCACGACGTGGCTGCCCGGATCTGCTCGGGGTCGATTGGGTCGTGGCCGTCGCAGGCGATGGACCGAATGCTGGGCACGCGCTGCCAGATCGTGGCTGCGCCTGGATATCGCGGGTCGTACAAAACCGCCAGGCTCCCCCCCCCTATAACGCGTGCCAGTGCGTGGGCGGTCGCGGCCTCGATGAGCAGATCTCCGAATCCCAGGCGCCGGGCTCCAACCGTGTCCAACCAGCAGGGCAGGCCGGTAGCTGCTTGGGTCTGGCTGCAGACGTGCTCCGCCAGTCTGGCGTGGGCCGAGGCGATCCATGCGCGCCATGCCATGGCTGCGCGATCGTAAAGGCTGCGGTCCGGTGTGGCGCAGGCCGCCCAGATGATGCTTCCTCGGTGGACCAGGTCTGGCGGGAATGGTCCGTCGCGTGGCACTGGAAATTCGCCGACGCCTGGGTCGGGTTCTGTGGCGATGGCCTGCAGTAGTGCCCGGTGCAGGCAGTCGGTGGCGATCTCGATTCCGCCGTGGTGGCGCAGGTCCAGGAGGATGGGTGGCTGGATCGGGTACCGGATCATCGTGTCACCATGGGCAGCTATCGCGGCTGAAGTCCCAGCGTACGATTTGGAGTGACGGGGTCGGGTCCGTGTAGAATCCGAGTGTGTGCCAGTCGTAGTTCCCGAACCAGGTTGGGTCTGGCCAGTCGTTTGGAGCTGAGACGCTGCCCACGGCCGGGAATACGAGTGTTCCGTTCCCGCCTCCGGCGTAGGTGGAGTTAGCTCCGGAGCTGATGCCTGATCCGTGCGCATGCCAGTCGTTCCTGTGGGCGAGGTAGTTATCTCCCCAGATGTGGGTCGGATAGAAGTCCTTCGTGTACCGTGCGATGAAGGACGCCTTTGCGGCCGTATATGGTCTCCCGGACCAGAGATTCGTCACGCGTGGGCAGGAGGTCACGCTGCGCGTCTGTCCGTAGCGCGTATGCCCTGGGAGCGTGTGGAATCCGCCTTGGCAGAGATGCGTGTAGCGGGTAGCCGGCGCGTGCTCCGTCGTCAAGGTCCACGCGATCAGCGCGTTCGTGATGACGGACGGCCATGGGGGTATCGTGGGCGGCGGGCCAAAGGGAGGCATGTAGTCCGTGTTCTGTTCCCACTCGCCATTCCCAGAGTTGTTCGCTCCGGCCGCTGCCCAGTCCATGTCGAAGGTCAGGTAGTCGCACGCCTTGGTCAGCACGGAAAGGACGCGCCAGAGGTCTTCCAGCAGCCACGGCCCGAACACGTCACCGAAATACGCACGCGAGGACGACGGCGCGACGGTGTAGCTGGCTGCCTGGTACGCGGCCGTCCCTTTGCGCCAGCCTCCGGCGGCGCATCCTGCCTTGGCCAGGACGGCGGCAAAATCACCATACCGATGATCGCCGGCGTCCGTGTCCGGCTTGTCCGGGTCACCGTAGAAGTTTGAGACGACCTCGGTCCAGTGTTGCAGGCCGTTCCAGAGCGTGAAATCCGTTGCGATGTCGCTTCCCGCCGTGACGTGCGGGAGGTAGTGCTCCATCGTCGCGGCCGTGGCTCCGATCCCGTACCAGCGTTCCCTGATGGCGTCGATGGTCAAGTTGGCATAGACGGCCGACGCCGGGTTGAACCCAGCCGCATTCGGATTCGGAAACGGCGAGCCCATGTCAGTAGTATCCTGGGTAGTCTGTCCGGCCGGCCCATCCCGGATCGGTGAGGCGTACGAAGTCGAACCAGACGCCAGACCACGGATAGGTCCATCGCCCGGTCAGGCGGTGGTTCGCCTGCGCGAGGTGCGCATCCTTAACCTGCAACTTCCCGCTCCGGATTTCGATGGTGAGGTTGTCTGGCGGTGGAGTTCCTCCCCCTGCCGAGAGCGTGTTTCCGTCCCGGGTGACGCTGACGCCGCTTGTCTTGGCCGCGGTGACCGCGCTGACCACCGTCTTCTGCAGCTCGCGGATGCCTTTGTAGATCCGCACCAGGGTCTCTCGTTTCATCATGGGGTTCATGGTTGGAAGGTGAGGACGTGGAATCCCCAGTTCCCGCTGGCGTCCTTTCCGAAATACTTGCCGTACATCGCGCTGCTTTTGCCCACGAGCGACAGCTTGCCGTCGGTGTCGGTGGTGATCGTCGTGCCGTCCGGGAGGTTGCCGCCTCCGATCACCAGGGTGTTGCCGTCCTTCGTGACCGTCACGTTCGAACCGCTGGCGGGGACGGCGCCGGTGATGGCCTCTTTCTGGATCTCGGACAATCCGTTGCAGATGGCCTTCCATTGTTCGAGGCGTACGAAGACGCGAGCGGGTAGTGTGTCGGGGAATTTCTGTTTCCAGGCATGCCAGCCCATGGTCAGTCTCCTGGTTCGGCGTCGCCGGCGAGGTCTGCCCCGTCGAGATCGACCGGCTTCATCGGTGGTTCTGCGGGCTCTTGTTCGGCTGGCATAAGGTCTGGGATGCCTGGCGGTCCGGCGAGGTCGGTGGTGGGGACGGCCGGTGGTTGCTCCGGGAGGGTGTAAAGCCAGCGCGTCTTGCGTGCCATGTCGTGTCTCTCCTGACGTCCCGACGTCTAGCCGTGGAAGTGGAAGAGGGTTTCTCCCAGCAGGCACAGGATGGCGTCGTCTGCGTCTGTTACCCAGTGCAGCCGGTGGTCGAGAATGTTCTCCGGGTCCAGGTCGATGCCTCCGTGGTTGAATACCCACTCATTGACCTTGCTCCCGTTGGCGTAGAGGATGAGGCGGTACCGGTCGCTGTCGATGGCCAGGCCGCTGAAGCGCAGCGGGTAGACGTCGCAGGTGCTGCGCCCGGTGGCCCATGAGTGGATCGTCGTGCTCTTGTACTTGAGCTCAACCAGGCCGGTGGCGCAGGTCAGGGTCACGTTCGCCGGCATGTCGTCTCCGAAAAGGAGCGGCACGTCGCGGAAATACTGGATCGTGAGGGTCTGAAGCGACGGCGAGAGGTTCTGCGCGTTGCCCACGTTGGCCTGCCATCCGGATCCGTAGTTGATCGATCCGGTGTTGCCGACGGCCAGGGTCAGCGGGTCCGGGACCGTCCTCAGCGCGCTCAGGTTGGCCACGGCGTCGCTTTTCAGCATCGTCAGCGTGCGGTCGACCATCTCGCGGCGCTCGATGCCGTAGGGGTTGTAGCGCAGCTCGTAGTGGAGGACGCCGCCGTCGCCGTCGTCGAGGTAGTTCCTGCCCAGCTCATGGGTGCCGCCGATTATGCCCACAGGATGCCCTCCGCTTTGCCCATGAAGCCGCGGATGGCGGCGATGTCGCCGGCCATGGTTTTGAAGTCGGAGGCCCGGACGTCGACCGCGATCTTGCTCAGGTCGAGGTTGCCCACGCCGCGCAGGGCGTCGAAGAACTGTTTCCAGATCGTGACCTGGTGGCTGGTCATCTTGGGCAGGTCGACGGAGATGGCGACCTCCATCTTCTGCAGGCCGATGGCCTTCAGGTGGCCGAGGAATCCGGACCAGATCTCCGCGGCCGATTTGGTGAGGCGGGGCAGGGTGGCTGAAATGTTGATCTGGAGGTTGGGCGTCTTCAGGGCGCTGAGGGCCGTGATAAATTCCTTCCATTGGTTCAGGAATTTCTTGGTCGCTGCCGGCAGGGCGATGGCAACGGCGATCTCGATCTTGCCCACGTTGGCTTTCCGCAGGGCGATCAGGAAGTCCGCCCATTGTTCGAGGATCTTGTTCGTCGCGTTGGCCGGCCACGAGATGCCGATGGCGATCTCGGTCTTGCTGCCGATCAGGTTCATGGCCTGGTCAATCTGTTCCGCGGCGTCGGTGACCTGCGCGGCGGCGCCCTGGGCGGCGTCGCCGGCCGCCTCGCCGGCGGCCTTGGCCTCGGCGCCCACGCCTCCGAAAAAGTCACGGATGTTCCCGATGATGTTGCCGAGCTTGTCCCTGATCAAGCCGGCCGCGTCGATGATCACATCGCCGAGAGCTTTAAGGTTCTCCTGCCCCTTTGTGCGTATGTTGGCGATGAACTCGGCGAAGGTGTCGGTTCCTTTCTTTGCCTCTTCTGCGGCTGCGTTCTCGATCTGATCCAGTGCATTCTTCAAGTCAGCGGCACCCCGTGTTTTCAGGGTGGATAACTCCGCATTGAGTTTGGCAAGATCGCTGTTGACCTGCGTCAGCTTGGACTCGTGGTCGAAAGTTGCGAACTCGTTAGACACCTTGGCGAGGGCTTCCCGCACCTTTTCTGCCGCCTTGTCGAAGCCGAGGGTGTCCAGGATCTTCCCGACGAATTTGCCGGTATTCTCGATCATTGGGGCAAAGACGTTCTTGGAGACCCAGTCCGCCACGTTTCCGAGAAGGTCGTAAAACCATTTCTGAACGTTGAGGAGCCCGATTTTGATTATGACGGGCAGGCGCCTCTGAAAGTCCTCTGCCTTGACAACGACCCAGCCGATCCATTCGTCAAAGTAGTTCCCGATGGTCCGGCTGCCAATCTTCACCTCGCGAACCGCTTGCCCGATTGTGAAGCCCACGAAAGCCGCGGCGAGCAGTAAGAGCCCGGCAAGAATGGGCCCTACGAAATTCATCATGAACGCCTTGGCCGCGCCGACGGCGTCGGTGGCAAACTTCTTCCAGTTGATAGCGAGCAGCGCAAGGCGGAGCTTGGCGATGACGATGAGCGCTGGGAGCAGCAGCGCGAGGGCGAAGACGATCCCATTAATGTGGCCGGGCAGCGCGGCCCAGGCGCTGGCCAGGCTCTTGGCCGTGGCGGTGCCGCGATCGAGGAGGCCAGTGAGCTTGCCTTGCAGCTTGTCGATGGCGTCCCTCGCCTCGTCCATCAGTTTGCGCCATGTCCGGAGGGTGGCGGTCAGGACCGGGGCGGACCAGCGCTGGGCGGTTTCAAGGAACCGCAGCAGCGCGTCGGTCACTGTTTTCAGGGCCGGGTATATGCGCTCGAACAGCGTCAGGCTCAGTTCAAGGAAATGGTTTTTCACCAGTGCAAGGCGGCCGGGCAGGGTGTCCATCTGGACCGCGTTCATCTTGGCCACGTTGGACATGCTCTGGAGCTTCACGCCGTACTTCTCGATGGCGTCGGCGCCGATGTTCATCAGGGCGGCCATGCCGGTACCGGCCCGGGGGCCGAGCTCGCTCATGAGCGTGTTGGTGTCGATGCCGGCGGCGGTCAGGCGGCGTACGGCGCCGGTGAGGCCATCGGTGCCGGCGTTCCATCCCTGCAGGGCGAACCCGACGTCGCTGCCGCTCTTCTCGGCGGCCTGCATAAGCTGAACCAGCGCTTGCCTAAATGCCGTCCCGGCACGCTCTCCAACTTGGCCTGCGACGTGGAACGCTCCGATCTCCTGGACGAGCTGGTTCATGTTCATCCCCAAAGCGCCGGCGATGGGGGCGGCAAACTTCATGGCGTCGGTGAGGTTCGTCATGTTGCCGGGGCTGGTGGCAAGCATCCCGCTGAACAGGTCCGCGGCTCGGCCGGCTTCTGAGAATGGCATGCGCAGGTTGATCAAGGTCGAGGCGAGGGTCTCGCCCACGGCCTTGGCGTCTGACATGGTTGCTCCTGCCAGGAGCATTGTCGGGCGCAGGACGTTCATCAGGTCCTTGCTGCTCGACAGGCCAGCCTGCCCGAGGGCTAGAAGGGCGTCCGCGGCGCCGCCGGCGCCGGCGCGGGTGTTGACGGCAAACTCGCGGACCGACTTGCTCAGGCGGTCGAGCTCGGGGCCTACGATGCCCGTCACGGAGGCGACGTTCGCCATCTGCTGTTGGAATCCACCTCCGGCGGTGGTGGCCTGCTTCAGCACGCCAATGGCGAGGCCGATCCCGCCAAAGGCCTTTTGCATGGCGAGCAGTTCGGAGGTGACGCCGCCGAAGGCGACGGAAAGCGCGCCGGTGGTGTTGGCGACCACGGATTGCAGGCCAGAAAGCGCGCCGTGAAAGGGGCGCGTGTTCAGCGCGACGACGGCCTGAAGTTCAAGGGACATAGGTTACGGCGGCGCCGTCGCGCCGCCCTCCTTTTGCCTGCGCTGCCATTCCTGCTCCATGATCGCGAGCACGGCCGGCGGGGTCGCCTGGCCCACTCCTACCAGCTCGGAGCGCTCCGGGGCGCTCGCCTTGGGGTCGTGCCGCCTGCGGATCCGGCCCGCCAACCTCACCACGGCTAGGACTGGCTCGCGGGCCCAGTGCTCTCGCCAGGTGGCAAGGGTTCCGCCGTATTCGGCAAGGACGGCGTCGGCGATATCGTAGAGCCAGAGGCGGCTTCCTCTTTTTTTTGGTCGCTGAATCCTTCCTCCGCGACCGCGGCGTTCAATCCTTCGACCTGCTGGCTCAGGGCGGCGCCCAGGGCGCCGATGTCCTGAATGCTGATTTGGCCGCTCATTTCGTAAACCGCCCGCTCCAGCGCTTCACGGTCCTTCAGCACCTTGATGATGCGCGGGTCGTCCTGCTTCAGCAGGACGTAGACGGCTTCGAAGAGCTGATCCGTGGAGACCGGCCGCGGCTTCGGCCGCTTGAGCGGCTCCTTGGTCTTGTGGTCCAGGACCGGTTCCCTGGTCTTGGGGTCCAGGACCGGAACCATCCTGACCTCGCCGGTCTCCGGGTCGACGTCCGGCTCCGCGAGCGGGCTGTTGATCTTGCCCCAGAGATAGAGCGTGCGGCTGCTGATGCGTGGAAGGCGGAAGGTGCCGTCCGGCTCCCTGGGGGTGTCG